>NZ_CP058907.1:4852500-5107500 GCF_013415845.1 Rhodopseudomonas palustris
GGTTGTTTCCCTCTCCACGACGGACGTTAGCACCCGCCGTGTGACTCCCGGATAGTACTCTCAGGTATTCGGAGTTTGGTTGGGTTTGGTAAGACGGTAAGTCCCCCTAGCCCATCCAGTGCTCTACCCCCTGAGGTATTCGTCCGAGGCGATACCTAAATATCTTTCGCGGAGAACCAGCTATTTCCCAGTTTGATTGGCCTTTCACCCCTAACCACAAGTCATCGGAGCCTTTTTCAACAGGCACCCGTTCGGTCCTCCAGTGAGTGTTACCTCACCTTCAACCTGCTCATGGCTAGATCACTAGGTTTCGGGTCTAATCCAACGAACTTGACGCCCTATTCAGACTCGCTTTCGCTGCGCCTACACCTACCGGCTTAAGCTTGCTCGTTAAATTAAGTCGCTGGCCCATAATACAAAAGGTACGACGTCACCCAGAACGTATCTTGGGCTCCGTCTGTTTGTAGGTGTCCGATTTCAGGAACTATTTCACTCCCCTCGTCGGGGTGCTTTTCACCTTTCCCTCACGGTACTGGTTCACTATCGGTCGCTGAGGAGTACTTAGGCTTGGAGGGTGGTCCCCCCATGTTCAGACAGGATTTCACGTGTCCCGCCTTACTCGAGCATCAATGGTTGAATTACTTGTACGGGGCTATCACCCTCTAAGGCTCTGCTTTCCTGACAGATTCCAATTGTCTTCCAATGATGACTGGCCTGGTCCGCGTTCGCTCGCCACTACTAGCGGAGTCTCGGTTGATGTCCTTTCCTCCAGGTACTTAGATGTTTCAGTTCCCTGGGTTCGCTTGAAACCTCCTATGTATTCAGAGATCTCATACCTTCTCTTGATAACCGGAAATCCAAACCCTCACGTCTCTTTCGAAACGCAAGGCCTTGGAGTTCCGGCTATCGAAGGTGGGTTTCCCCATTCGGAAATCCACGGATCAAAGCTTCTTCGCAGCTCCCCATGGCTTATCGCAGCGTAGCACGTCCTTCATCGCCTCTCAGCGCCAAGGCATCCGTCGAACACCCTTAAGGCACTTGATTGCTCTCATTATCAATGTCCACACACTCGGCAGAATGTTGCTCGCGACACATCCCGAAGGACGCCGTTCGCGAACGGACACTGATTAGAAAGACCAGTTATTGCTTCGTAAGATCGACCCGATGACGATGCGGTCAAGCGTCGTCAACAAGAAGCGTTTTACAACCCGGTCGTTTTGCAACAACCAAGCGCCGAAAACGCTCCGGAGATACGCGATCAAGCCCCGCAGATTGCTCCGCAAGACCCGAACCCGGATCGATCTCCTCTTCACGATGTCAGAAAACCCGCCAGGCTGCGCATTGCGCAAAGCCGGCGAATACAAGTTGCGGACGATGAGCCACCGTCGCTGTCCGAATGACAGCAACGAGGCGCGAGCCGAGATCTAACGTCGATCGACCATCTGGTGGAGCCAGACGGGATCGAACCGACGACCTCATGCTTGCAAAGCACGCGCTCTCCCAGCTGAGCTATGGCCCCGTAACCAGAAGACGAATGCAGCGCTCGACAAAATGGTGGGCCTGGGAAGACTTGAACTTCCGACCTCACGCTTATCAAGCGCGCGCTCTAACCAACTGAGCTACAAGCCCTCAGCACGTGAGGCAGCTTGCGGCACGCAGCACCGGCACCATCGATCAACAACGATGCCGACAAGCCGAATGCGCGCGCCACCCCAGGCGCGTGTTCGTCCGCGAAGAAAGAGAAACGAAGACGGCGAAATCCCGCCAATGAGGCTCGTATGACTTAGAGCCTCTGATGTTTCTAAAACAGGTCGATAACAGCAAGCTGTTGAAGACCCATCCTTAGAAAGGAGGTGATCCAGCCGCAGGTTCCCCTACGGCTACCTTGTTACGACTTCACCCCAGTCGCTGACCCTACCGTGGCCGGCTGCCCCCATTGCTGGTTAGCGCACCGTCTTCAGGTAAAGCCAACTCCCATGGTGTGACGGGCGGTGTGTACAAGGCCCGGGAACGTATTCACCGTGGCATGCTGATCCACGATTACTAGCGATTCCAACTTCATGGGCTCGAGTTGCAGAGCCCAATCCGAACTGAGACGGCTTTTTGAGATTTGCGAAGGGTCGCCCCTTAGCTTCCCATTGTCACCGCCATTGTAGCACGTGTGTAGCCCAGCCCGTAAGGGCCATGAGGACTTGACGTCATCCCCACCTTCCTCGCGGCTTATCACCGGCAGTCTCCTTAGAGTGCTCAACTAAATGGTAGCAACTAAGGACGGGGGTTGCGCTCGTTGCGGGACTTAACCCAACATCTCACGACACGAGCTGACGACAGCCATGCAGCACCTGTGCTCCAGGCTCCGAAGAGAAGGTCGCGTCTCTGCGACCGGTCCTGGACATGTCAAGGGCTGGTAAGGTTCTGCGCGTTGCGTCGAATTAAACCACATGCTCCACCGCTTGTGCGGGCCCCCGTCAATTCCTTTGAGTTTTAATCTTGCGACCGTACTCCCCAGGCGGAATGCTTAAAGCGTTAGCTGCGCCACTAGTGAGTAAACCCACTAACGGCTGGCATTCATCGTTTACGGCGTGGACTACCAGGGTATCTAATCCTGTTTGC
Organism: Rhodopseudomonas palustris; assembly: GCF_013415845.1. NCBI lineage: Bacteria > Pseudomonadati > Pseudomonadota > Alphaproteobacteria > Hyphomicrobiales > Nitrobacteraceae > Rhodopseudomonas > Rhodopseudomonas palustris. The sequence continues at coordinate 4,855,114 of NZ_CP058907.1, forward strand.
TCCCCACGCTTTCGTGCCTCAGCGTCAGTAATGGCCCAGTGAGCCGCCTTCGCCACTGGTGTTCTTGCGAATATCTACGAATTTCACCTCTACACTCGCAGTTCCACTCACCTCTGCCATACTCAAGACTTCCAGTATCAAAGGCAGTTCTGGAGTTGAGCTCCAGGCTTTCACCTCTGACTTAGAAACCCGCCTACGCACCCTTTACGCCCAGTGATTCCGAGCAACGCTAGCCCCCTTCGTATTACCGCGGCTGCTGGCACGAAGTTAGCCGGGGCTTATTCTTGCGGTACCGTCATTATCTTCCCGCACAAAAGAGCTTTACAACCCTAGGGCCTTCATCACTCACGCGGCATGGCTGGATCAGGGTTTCCCCCATTGTCCAATATTCCCCACTGCTGCCTCCCGTAGGAGTTTGGGCCGTGTCTCAGTCCCAATGTGGCTGATCATCCTCTCAGACCAGCTACTGATCGTCGCCTTGGTGAGCCATTACCTCACCAACTAGCTAATCAGACGCGGGCCGATCTTTCGGCGATAAATCTTTCCCCGTAAGGGCTTATCCGGTATTAGCACAAGTTTCCCTGTGTTGTTCCGAACCAAAAGGTACGTTCCCACGCGTTACTCACCCGTCTGCCACTGACGTATTGCTACGCCCGTTCGACTTGCATGTGTTAAGCCTGCCGCCAGCGTTCGCTCTGAGCCAGGATCAAACTCTCAAGTTGGACTTGAACTTTGAACCGGCTGATCACAACGTTTGACGAGGTCCCACCATCACCAACAATCCGAAGATCGCCGGTTCGTCGCAGCGCTTCACAGCGCTCGCGAACATGGTGTTTCCTTGAAAACGTGTACCGCCGAAGTCTTTCGTCCGATCTCAACGCTCGAAAGCCGAAGCCTTCTTACAATCGAGACCCGCAAGGACTTCGCCGTCCACGTTTCTCTTTCTTCATCTTCACTTGTCAAACAGCCCGAGATCCGAAGATCTCAACGAAGCCCGAGGTCACGGAGACCATCAAAACTTCAACTCCTACACTTAAGAGGAGCCTGGAAACCCGGCCCGACGGCGATTGGCAACCGACAACTATCGGCTGCTGATGCACTCATCGAACTCGATGGATGTTCCAGAGGCACGAAAGCTCGCTGGGGCCCGAAGGGCTCAGCGGCGCCGCGCTCAGTGGCCGTCTTATAGGCCGGCCCCCTCGGAGCTGTCAACGGCCTCGTCAGAAAAATGTCGTGCAGCTTGGGATGATTCAATTTCTGTAGTTTTCCCAATGCTTTCTCGGGCCGTACGCCGCACTCAGGCCACATTCGGAGGGCGTTCTCCCCAACCAGATCGGAAAATTTCTGTTCGGCTCTCGGGTCGGCGGACGGGTCTTCTGGCCTCGGCCCTGTCTCCTTCGGATGAAGGCGACCGTTTCGGAGCCCGCAGAACAGCGGCAGTTGCCGCTTTCGATTGACGCAAATTGGCAGCGCCAGCACTTTGGCTGTCCATGACCTGCGTCGGGCCTGTGACTGTTGGCGTACGCCGTCGGAGGCGGACAAGCCGGCGGCAATCAGGTAGAAGGCTCCGGTCCGCGGGCGCGGAACGGGGACGTTTGATCGGCCGATGGCCTGATCGTTCAGACTAGCCGACCGGCCGCGAGCGCGGCCGATTGCGAAATCGGGGGACGACGGATTGAGCCAAAGGGTGTCACGCGGGCGCAGCACCGGGCGCGAGGTCGGCTATATCGACCTTGGTCACGAGCCGCCGCTTTCCGTCGACGGCTCCGAGGCCGCGGTCATCGACCGCCGACGCGTATCGGTGCAATGGTTCAGCGGCACGATCCTCACCGGTCTCTGTGGTGCCGCACTGATCGGCGGCGCGGTATTCGCCTCGCTCGACGGTGAGACCACCTTCGCCAAAGCTCCCGAACTGGTTCAGGCCGCACTGCGCGGCGCGTTCGGCGCCGACAAGAACGCCGCCCTGCACAAGAGCGACCGGCTGCCGCCTCCCAGTGAGGCCGCGCTCGCCCGCAGCGTGATCCGGGTCTCCACCGTGTCGCGCGTCGGCCAACGCGACGTCGTCCGCGTCCGTCCCTTCGTCAAGATTTCCGGCAACCTGTCGCTGACTACCAGCGACCTGTCCGCCAAGATCCCGGCGTTCAATGCCCAGCGCATGCTGAGCGACGTCGGCGGCCCCACACAGACCGCCGAAGACGCACAGAATCCGGATGCGGTTGAACCCGACGCCGAAGTCTCGTTCGTCACTCGCGATCTCGGCACCGTGCTGCCGCGCGCCAAGATCGCCGGCCAGATCCCGCCCGATGAAATCCTGATGCGCGTGCGCGATGCCGCACACTGGAAGGGCAACAGCGGCGTTCGCTACGCCAGCGCCGCCGGTGATTTCGGCGGCGACGTGAAGCTGGCTTACGCACCCGAAGGTCCGTCCGCCGATCCATATGCCGGCTTCGAAACCCGGATCGTGCCGGAAAACGTGACGCTGCTGCCGAAGACCAAAGAGCAGGTCACCGGCGGCAACCCGACCGGCGAACGGACCCACATCGTCAAGAAGGGCGACAGCGTCGTCTCGGTGCTGCGCGACCAGGGTGCCGCCGAAGAAGATGCTCGTGCGGTCGCCGCTGCGCTCGGCGCGCGCGGCCGCGACGGCGGCCTGAAGGAAGGCCAGAAACTACGCATCCTGATGGAATCGTCAGGCCCCGGCAAAGCGCCCCAACCGTTCCGCGTGATCGTCGCTAACGACTCCGCGGTCGAGGCGGTCGCAGCGCTCTCAGATCTCGGCCGCTACGTCGCCGTCGACGTGCAGAGCCTCAACACCGTCAGCGAAACCGCCGACAACAGCGACGAGGACGAGGACGACGGCACCGGCGTCCGGCTGTATCAGTCGATCTACGAGACCGCGCTCCGCAACAAGGTGCCGCAGTCGGTGATCGACGACATGATCCGGATCTACTCCTACGACGTCGACTTCCAGCGCAAAGTCCAGGCCGGCGACTCGTTCGAAGTGTTCTACGCCGGCGACGACGAAACCACCGCCACCGTCGAAAAGAACGACGTGCTGTTCGCCTCCCTCACCGTCGGCGGCGAAACCAAGAAATACTATCGCTTCCAGACCCCGGACGACGCTGCGGTCGATTTCTACGACGAGACCGGCAAGAGCGCGAAGAAGTTCCTGGTCCGCAAGCCGGTCAATCAGGCGATCATGCGCTCCGGCTTCGGCGCTCGCCGCCACCCGATCCTCGGCTACGTGAAGATGCACACCGGCGTCGACTGGTCGACGCCCTACGGCACGCCGATCTTCGCGTCGGGCAACGGCGTGGTCGAGAAGGCCGGCTGGGAAGGCGGCTACGGCAAGTACATCCGCATCAAGCACGCCAACGGCTACGAGACCGCTTACGGCCATATGTCGGCATTCGCCAAGGGCATGGAGCCCGGCAAGCGCGTTCGCCAGGGCCAGGTGATCGGCTTCGTCGGCTCGACCGGCCTGTCGACCGGCGCGCACGTCCACTACGAGATCATCGTCAACGGCCGCTTCGTCGATCCGATGCGCGTGCGTCTGCCGCGCGGCCGCTCGCTCGAAGGCCCGCTGCTCGCGGGCTTCGAGAAGGAGCGCGACCGGCTCGACGGAATGATGACCGGCCGCGGTGGCGGACGTCTGGCGGAAGATCTCACCGCCTCGGCCCCGGTGCGGACGTCGTCCAACGCGCAGGCGCGGCGCTAAGCGCTCTCTCCTCGGAACTCTCTGATCGTCGCGCCGCATTCCGTAGTGAGGAATCTGCTGCAGCGCGGCTTCGATTCTATTTGCCAACCTCCGAGCCCCGCCGAATACTCTCGCCATAACAACGAGAAGATCTCGGAGGGAATGCAAATGAAGGGCAAACTTGCGCTGGGCGCGAGTGCGTTGACGATCGGCCTGCTGACGCTATCTGGCGCACATGCCGACAGCTATCAGGTCACCAAGCTGGTCCCGGGCTCGGCGTTTCACGGCGTGCACGGCCTCGCGGTCGACAAGGCCGGCAAGCTGTTCGCCGGCAGCGTCGCCGGCGCAGCGCTGTATGAAGTCGATCGCACCGCAGGTACCGCAAAGATCGCGGTGCCGACGCCGGAAGGCATGGCCGACGACATCGCGATCGCGCCGGACGGCACGATGGCGTGGACCGCCTTCCTCACCGGCGATCTCTATGCGCGCAAGGGCGACGGCCCGATCAAGAAGCTGGCGTCCGGCCTGCCGGGCATCAACTCGCTCGCCTTCCGCAAGGATGGACGGCTGTACGCCACCCAGGTGTTTCTCGGCGATGCGCTGTACGAGATCGACGTCGAGGGCGCCAAGCCGCCACGCAAGATCATGGAGAAGATGGGCGGGCTGAACGGCTTCGAATTCGGCCCGGACGACAAGCTGTACGGCCCGCTGTGGTTCAAGGGCCAGATCGTCAAGGTCGATGTCGACAAGGGCGAACTCAGCGTCGTCGCCGACGGCTTCAAGGTGCCGGCAGCGGCGAATTTCGACTCCAAGGGCAATCTGTGGGCTCTCGATACGGCGCTCGGCCAGCTCGTCAAGATCGATCCGAAGACCGGCGCCAAGCAGGTCGCGGCGCAGCTCAAGCCGGCGCTCGACAATCTCGCGATCGATGCGAGCGACCGTATCTTCGTCTCCAACATGGCCGACAACGGCATCCAGGAAGTCGATCCGGCGACCGGCGCGGCCAAGCAGGTGATCATCGGCAAGCTGGCGTTTCCCGGCGGCATCGGCGTCGTTTCCGACGGCGGCAAGGACACCATCTACATCGCCGACGTCTTCGCCTATCGCACCGTCGATGGCGCCAACGGCGAGGTACGCGAAGTGGCACGGATGCACGCCGACGGAACCACGCTCGAATATCCGATGAGCGCCACCGCCAAGGGCGACGAGGTGATCCTGTCGAGCTGGTTCACCGGCACGGTGCAGACGATCGACCGCAAGACCGGCCAGAGCCGCGAGATGCTGCACGGCTTCAAGGCGCCTTACGACGCGATCCGGCTCGGCGACGGCAAGCTGCTGGTCGCCGAACTCGGCACCAAGTCGCTGGTCGAAGTCTCGGGCGAGCACGGCAAGGACCGCAAGGCGATCGCCACCGATCTTGCAGGTCCGGTCGGACTGGTCCTCGGCAAAGATAACGCGGTGTATGTCAGCGAAGCGTTCGCCGGCCAGATTAGCAAGATCGATCCGGCGACCGGCGCCAAGACGGTCGTCGCCAAAGACCTGAAGATGCCCGAGGGCATCGCGCTCGCGCCGTCCGGCAAACTGATCGTCGCCGAAGTCGGCGCCAAGCGCGTGGTCGAGGTCGATCCGGCCAGCGGCAGCGTGACGGAAATCGCTGGCAATCTGCCGATCGGCCTCGTCGGCGCACCCGGCCTGCCGCCGACCAACATGCCGACCGGCGTCGGTGTCGGCGCTGGCGGCACGATCTACGTGTCGTCCGATATCGAGAATGCGATCTACAAGATCGAGAAGAAGTAGCTGCGACTCAACGCCCTGAACGGCTTCCCCCGACGCTGCGCTGCGCACTGCCTTGCGGCGGTGCGCAGCGGCTCAAAGCTCTCTCCCGTCATCGCCCGGCTCCGACCGGGCGATCCCGTATTCCAGACCGCTGGTGTCTTGAGCCGCAGTGCCGCAACATCAACGCTCTGAAATACTGGGTCGCCCGCCTGCGCGGGCGATGACGAAGCGTTTGTGTCATCGATCACGATTCGCGCTACGGCATGAGCATGCCGCAGCGCGTCCGGGACACGGGATGTCAGTTCAGCATCCGCTTCGGCGGACGGCCGGTGAACGGCTCGACCTCGGCGGTGTGCGGCGGCTTGCCGTTGAAGGTCAGCACGCCGCCTTCCGCCGAGATCGCGACGTGGTCGCCATCCTTGACGGAGCCTTCCAGGATCATCTCGGCGAGCGGGTCCTGGACGCTGCGCTGGATCACCCGCTTCAGCGGACGGGCGCCGTAAGCCGGATCCCAGCCCTTCTCGGCGAGCCAGTCGCGGGCCGCAGCATCGAGATCGAGCACGATCTTGCGGTCCTCGAGCAGCTTGGTGAGCCGCGCGAACTGGATGTCGACGATCCGCCCCATCTCGCTCTTCTGCAAGCGGTGGAACAGGATGATCTCGTCGACGCGGTTGAGGAATTCGGGGCGGAAGTGCGCCCGCACCATCCCCATCACCTGCTCGCGCACCGCACCGGTGTCCTCGCCCTCCGCCTGGGCGACCAGATACTCGGAGCCGAGGTTCGAGGTCATCACGATCAGCGTGTTGCGGAAGTCCACGGTGCGGCCCTGACCGTCGGTCAGGCGGCCGTCATCGAGCACCTGCAGCAGCACGTTGAACACGTCCGGATGCGCCTTTTCGATCTCGTCGAACAGGATCACCTGGTAGGGCCGGCGCCGCACCGCTTCGGTCAGCACACCGCCTTCGTCGTAGCCGACATAGCCGGGAGGAGCGCCGATCAGCCGGGCCACGGAGTGCTTCTCCATGAACTCCGACATGTCGATGCGGACCATCGCAGTCTCGTCGTCGAACAGATACTCCGCTAGAGCTTTCGTCAGCTCGGTCTTGCCGACACCGGTGGGGCCCAAGAACATGAACGAGCCCATCGGCCGGTTCGGGTCCTGCAGGCCGGCGCGAGCACGGCGGACCGCGGTCGAGACCGCATGCACGGCTTCGAACTGCCCGACCACGCGCTGGCCGAGTTGCTCTTCCATCCGCAGCAGCTTTTCCTTCTCGCCTTCGAGCATCTTGTCGACCGGCACGCCGGTCCAGCGCGATACCACCTGGGCGATGTGGTTGGCGGTGACCGCCTCCTCCACCATCGCACCCGAGTTCTCGTTGGCTTCGATCTCGGCGATCTTCTTCTCAAGCTCCGGAATCCGGCCGTAGGCGAGCTCGCCCGCGCGCTGATACTCGCCGCGGCGCTGCGCGTTGGCGAGTTCGATACGGAGCTGATCGAGTTCGCTCTTCAGCTTCTGGGCATCCGACAGCTTGTTCTTCTCGGCACTCCAGCGCTGGGTCAGCGCCGCCGACTTCTCTTCGAGATCGGCAAGTTCCTTCTCCAGCGTCACTAGGCGCGCCTTCGAGCCCGGATCGGTTTCCTTCTTCAACGCCTCCTGCTCGATCTTCAGCCGCACGATCTCGCGGTCCATCGAGTCGAGTTCTTCGGGCTTGGAGTCGACCTGCATCTTCAGCCGCGCCGCGGCCTCGTCCATCAGGTCGATCGCCTTGTCGGGGAGGAAGCGGTCGGTGATGTAGCGGTTGGACAGCGTGACGGCCGCCACCAGCGCCGAGTCGGCGATGCGCACGCCGTGGTGCTGCTCGTATTTGTCCTTCAGGCCGCGCAGGATCGAGACGGTGTCCTCGACCGTCGGCTCGGACACGAACACCGGCTGGAAGCGCCGCGCCAGTGCGGCGTCCTTCTCGACGTGCTTGCGATATTCATCGAGCGTGGTCGCGCCGATGCAGTGCAGCTCGCCACGGGCAAGCGCGGGCTTGAGCAGATTCGACGCGTCCATCGCGCCGTCCGCCTTGCCGGCGCCGACCAGGGTGTGCATCTCGTCGATGAACAGGATGATGCCGCCCTCGGCCGCGGTGACCTCGTTGAGCACGGCCTTCAGCCGCTCTTCGAACTCGCCGCGATACTTCGCACCCGCAATCAGCGCGCCCATGTCGAGCGCCAGCAGCTTCTTGTCCTTCAGGCTCTCGGGCACGTCGCCGTTGAGAATGCGCAGCGCCAAGCCTTCGACGATCGCGGTCTTACCGACGCCGGGTTCGCCGATCAGCACCGGGTTATTCTTGGTGCGCCGCGACAGAACCTGGATGGTGCGGCGAATTTCCTCGTCGCGGCCGATCACCGGGTCGAGCTTGCCGTCGCGTGCCGCCTGGGTGAGGTCGCGGGCGTATTTCTTCAGCGCGTCATAGGCGTTCTCGGCCGTCGCCGAATCCGCGGTACGGCCCTTGCGCAGGGCGTTGATGGCGGCATTGAGGTTCTGCGGGGTGACGCCGCCCTTGGTGAGCAGCTGACCGGCCTCGCTGTCCTTATCGAGCGACAGCGCGAGAAGCAGCCGCTCGACGGTGACGAAGCTGTCGCCCGCCTTTTCGGCCGCCTTCTCGGCAGCGTCGAACGCCCGGGCGGTCGCCGGGGCCAGATAGACTTGGCCGGCGCCCGAGCCGGACACCTTCGGCATCTTGCCGAGCGCCTCTTCGGTCGCCTTCAGGATTGCACGCGAATTGCCGCCGGCACGGTCGATCAGACCACCCGCGAGCCCTTCGGAATCGTCGAGCAGAACTTTCAGAATGTGCAGCGGCGAGAACTGCTGATGGCCCTCGCGCATCGCCAGCGATTGCGCCGACTGGATGAAGCCGCGCACACGTTCGGTATATTTTTCAACGTTCATTGTTTTCGGTCCCTCAGCCTGCCCCCGGCGCCTTCAAAAAGCACGCGCGACGGCATCTTCATTGGGGTTCCGCCGGCCGCGCTGACATTCCTCAGCCGGGGGCGGTCGTCACCGTGCGGACCGCATCGGCTTGACGCAAATGTGGGCATCTGTTCCGGCAAACGGAAGGCCCCGGCTCACATTTTCGTGGGCTGCCGAAGCGGCGGCGATCCCTTAAACACCCGCCATGACAGACCTTGCGCTCGCCTCCGTCACCTCGATCTACCGCTATCCGGTCAAGGGCTTGTCGCCCGAGCCATTACCCACCGTAGCTCTGAACGCCGGCCAGACCTTGCCCGGCGACCGGGCGTTCGCGATCGAAAACGGGCCGATCGGATTCGACCCGGCCAATCCCCGCTATTTCCCCAAAATCAGGTTTCTGATGCTGATGCGCAACGAGCGGCTCGCCGCCCTGCGCAGCCGTTATGACGCCGCGACCGGCGAGCTCAGCATCTCCCGCGACGGGGCCGAAGTGGCCCGCGGCGATCTCGGCAGCGAGGCCGGGCGGGCTGCGCTCGAAGAGTTCTTCGCCGGCTATTGCGCCGACGAACTGCGCGGGCCGCCGAAGCTGCTGGCCGGCCAGGGCCACAGCTTTTCGGACGTCGCCCGCAAGGTGGTGTCGATCATCAACATGTCCAGCGTCGGGGCGCTGGAAGCCATGATCGGCCGCCCGGTCGATCCGCTGCGCTTCCGCGCCAACCTCTATGTCCAGGGCTGGCCGGCCTGGCACGAATTCGACCTGATGGACCAGACGCTGCTGATCGGCAGCGCCAAGCTCAAGGTGGTCAAACGCATCGTCCGCTGCGCCGCCACCAACGTCGACCCGCAAACCGCCGCCCGCGACATGGCGATCCCCGAGACGTTGCAGAAGAACCTCGGCCACGCCGATTGCGGGGTGTATGCCGAAGTGATCGAAGCCGGCGACATCGCGCAAGGTGATGCGGTGCAGGTCGAGCAGGCGGCGCTGTTCGCGTAAGAACTCCAGCGCCGAGCGTCAGCAACTCAGCGGCATCGCCTCTCTCAGATCGTCGTCGCCGGGCTCGACCCGGCGATCCATCTTCTTCGAAAGAGACGCGCTTCGCGCGTGATGGATGCGCGGGCCTTCGCCAAGCCGAAGCGGCTACGGCCGTGCAGGAGGGTCAAGCCCGCGCATGACGATCGCGTGCGGGAAAACGCCTCGCCTCAGCTCGACGGCATCACGTAGGCGTAGATCCGGCTCTTGGAGTACACCGACTCGGCGACGCGGCGGCCGTGATTGCCGGAGACGACGATCGGGTTGCCGTTCGCATCGATGCCGCTGACGACGCCGACGTGGCCGCCGCGCTTGCCGCGCGACATCACCGCGATAGCGCCGACCTGCGGACCGGAGATCCGCTGGCCGTAGCGTGCGAACGAGCTCGCCATGTCCGAGCCGGTGCCCTGATGGCCGGTTCGCTCCAGCACCATGTTCATGAACCGCGCACACCACAGCGCACGACGGCCGGTCGGATTGCCGCTCCCGATGTAGGCGCGCGCGGCTTCCACCAGGCTCGACCCCGCACCGCCGCCGTTCCACGACTGCGATTGGAAATCCTGCTGCTGGGCGGCGAGGCGCTGACGACGGCCGGTGCGCTTCTGCGTCGCGGGCTGCAGCTGCGGCTGCGCCATCGCGGCCGAGACATCCATGGCCGGATCGTTAGCGGGGAAACCGAAAGTCGACGGCGCCTCCGCCTGCTGCTGCGCGATGCGGCCGTGACGGCGCCAGGCGTGCGAGCGGCGATGATGGTGCGCGTGACGAGACGCGGAGAGGTGCGAATAGCTGGACGCGTGAGCGTGATGACGATGCAGCGGCTTGGCCGATGCGGGGGCGGTGATCGCCGCAAGCACCACGAATGACAGCGCGGCAGCGACGAAGCGGAACAATCCAAACGCAGAAAACACAACCATACAGACTCTCTCTCCGGAACTCCTCGAGACGCGCCAACCCGCACGGGCCGACATCGGGGTCGACGCGTTAATCGATTAGGGATGGCGAGAGGATGGCTTTGAGAAAGCGAGAGTCAGATTTTAGGGGAAATTTCGAGGAAATTTCATGATACGCAACATTTTTACACGTAATACGTGCATCTAACTGATCACCGCACGTATTAACGACCTATTAACTAGGACTAAGGTGCTACGTAGTCGGCGGCCTGCAGCGGCGGTTTTTTCTGCGCGCGGCTGAGCAAAAACACCCCCTGCTCACCGAACATATTCCAGAACCACCACGGCGCGTTCAGCCGCAGCGGCCGACCGTAGCGGTCAAGCGCCACCGCGCGCTCCATCTTGACGCCGATCTCGTCGCATAGTCCGACGAAGTCTTTGATCGTACAGAAGTGAATATTCGGCGTGTCGTACCAGGTCGCCGGCAGATTGTCGGTCCGCGGCATCTGACCGTGGATCAGCAGCTGTAGCCGCATGTTGATGTAACCGAAATTCGGAAACGACACGATCGCGCGCCGCCCGATCCGCAGCAGATTCTCCAGCACCTCTTTCGGCTGCCGCGTCGCCTGCAGCGTCTGCGACAGGATCACGTAGTCGAACGCATCGTCGACGTAGTGATCGAGGTCGGTGTCGGCGTCGCCCTGCACCACCGCAAGACCGCGCGCGACGCAGCGGTTGACGCCCTCTCGCGACAGCTCGATGCCGCGGCAATCGACGCCGCGGGATTCGAGGAGCTGCATCAGGTCGCCTTCGCCGCAGCCGACGTCGAGCACCTTCGAGCCGGTCTCGACCATGTCGGCGACCAACAGGTGGTCGGCGCGATGCACGCGCAGTTGCGGACGCGCGTGAGCCTCCAGCGGCAAGCCTTCCTGCACCGACATGATCAGTGCTCCGCCTTGCCGAGGCCGCGCGCAGTGCCCGCCGATTGCAGGAAGGCGCGCGCGATATCGATGAATTCCGGCTCGTCGAGCAGGAACGCGTCGTGCCCCTTATCAGTCACGATCTCGGCGAACGAGACCCGTGCGCCGCCGGCGTTGAGTGCATGCACGATGGCGCGCGACTCCGATGTCGGAAACAGCCAGTCCGAGGTGAACGACACCACGCAGAACCGCGTCTGCGTGCCGCGGAACGCGGCAGCCAGTACGCCGTCGTGGTCGGCGGCGATATCGAAGTAATCCATGGCGCGGGTCAGATACAGATACGAATTGGCGTCGAACCGTTCGACGAACGACGAGCCCTGATAGCGCAAGTAACTCTCGACCTGGAAGTCGGCGTCGAACGAGAACGTCGGCAGCTCGCGGTCCTGCATCTTGCGGCCGAACTTGCGATGCAGCGCCGCATCCGACAGGTAAGTGATGTGTGCAGCCATCCGCGCCACCGCGAGGCCGCGATGCGGGAAGCAGCCGTGCTCGAAGTAACGGCCGTGCTGCCAGTCCGGATCGGCCATCACCGCCTGGCGGCCGAGCTCGTGGAAGGCGATGTTCTGGGCCGAATGCCGGGTCGCGCAGGCGATCGCCAGCGCCGAGAACACCCGCTCGGGGAACGCCACCGACCATTGCAGCACCTGCATGCCGCCCATCGAGCCGCCGACGACACAGAACAGTTTGTCGATGCCGAGCCGGTCGATCAGCATCGCCTGGGCGCGGACCATGTCGGGAATGGTGATGACCGGAAAATCGAGTCCCCAGGCCTTACCAGTGGCGGGGTTGATGGAGGCGGGGCCGGTGGAGCCCATGCAGCCGCCAATCACGTTCGAGCAGATTACGAAATAGCGGTCGGTATCGATCGGCTTGCCGGGGCCGACCAGGGTCAGCCAGCCGCCGGGCTTGCCGGTAATCGGATGCACGTTGGCGATGTGCTGGTCCATGGTCAGGGCGTGGCAGACCAGGATGGCATTGCTCTTGTCGGCGTTCAGCGTCCCGTAGGTCTGGTAGGCGATCTGGAACGGGCTCAGCTCGATGCCGCAATCCAGCGGCAGCGGCTGATCTGCCCCGAACTGCGCGACCAGCGAATGCGGGTGATCGACCTCCTGGGTCCTCTCGCCGGCGGCTATTTTCTGCCCCTTTACCGAATGGATATTCATCATACGCCTGCCAACGGCCTCGACATCCCGGGATGCCCCGGTTCGACCTCAGATAAGAACGGCAGGGCGAACAAAAAACCCGGCCTGAACATTGGTTCGGCCGGGATCGGAACTGTCCCCGGCCTGTTTAGCGAGTTGTTTAACGTGGCTGCAAGCCGGCCGGCTCAAATGACCACGAGTTCTGGTCCGGACGATAGTTGCAAAGCCGAAGTCCGTCAACATGACGGCCGGGCAGCTTGGCCCGGAAAGGGTCAATGTTTCCTTTGCCTTCGCTGCCCCTGTTTCTTAAGCAGAAGGGCGCACCGCGGCACCGCCGCGCCTGCCGAGATCCCGTTTCTGCCCGAGGTTCTGAAGCAATGACCAAGCCGCCCTCGCCGCCGTCGCTCACCGAGCTGCGCCAGGAGATCGACAGCATCGACGAGCAGGTGCACCAACTGTTGATGCAGCGCGGCGACATCATCGACCGGCTGATCGCCGTGAAGCAGACCCAGGAAGTCGGCTCAGCGTTCCGCCCGGCGCGCGAGGCCGACATGATGCGGCGCCTGGTGCAACGGCATCACGGCATCCTGCCGCTCGACACCGTCGAGAGCATCTGGCGGGTGATCATCGCCACTTTTACCTATGTGCAGGCGCCGTTCTCGGTGCACGCCGACCAGTCGCTCGGCGAGTCGGCGATGCGGGACTCCGCCCGCTTCCATTTTGGCTTCACGGTGCCTTACGTCGCGCACTTCTCCGCCTCCGCGGCGGTCGAAGCGGTCGCCCGCTCCAAGGGAGACTTGGCGCTGGTGTCGGCGACCTCGGGCAATAATCCGTGGTGGCTGGCGCTGGAAGCCGAGGGCACGCCGAAGATCATCGCCCGGCTGCCGTTCATCGAGCGCGCCGACCACCCCGCCGCCCTGCCGGTGTTCGTGGTGTCGCGGGTTGCCGACAGCGCCATGGTCACCGAGGTCGAGACCTGGAGCATCCGGGTGTCGGGCTGGAGCGCCGATACCGCCCGGGCGCTGTCGCCGCTGGCCGACGTCGTGGCGGTGCCGGATACCGCTTTTGACGGCGCCGCCCTGCTGGTGTCGATCCCGGCGCCCGGCGGCCTCGATCAGATCAAGGCTGCCCTGATCGCAGCGGGGGCCTCCCTCCGTTCGTCGGCCCTCGTCGGCAGCCACGCAAGGCGCTATACGGTGCCCCCGAGCGGCAAGTCCGCGTAATTACCGGCTCTCAGCCGCCCGACGATTTTTCCGGAGTTGACGATGTCACGTCCCGTGCCGAATCCCGGCATCCTCGATATTGCGCCCTACACCCCCGGCAAGAGCCCGGTAGCCGAACCCGGCCGCAAGGTGTTCAAGCTCTCGGCCAACGAGACCCCGTTCGGCCCGTCGCCGCACGCGATCGCGGCCTATAAGAGCGCGGCGGATCATCTCGAGGACTATCCGGAAGGCACCTCGCGGATCCTGCGCGAGGCGATCGGCAAGGCTTACGGCCTCGATCCCGACCGCATCATCTGCGGCGCCGGCTCGGACGAAATCCTCAACCTGCTGGCGCACACCTATCTGGCGCCCGGCGACGAGGCGATCTCGAGCCAGCACGGCTTTCTGGTGTACCCGATCGCCACGCTGGCGAACGGCGCCAAGAACGTGGTCGCGCCCGAGAAGAACCTGACCACCGACGTCGACGCCATGCTGGCCGCGGTGACGCCGAACACCAAGCTGGTGTGGCTCGCCAACCCGAACAACCCGACCGGCACCTACATCCCGTTCGACGAAGTGAAACGCCTGCGTGCGGGTCTGCCCAGCCATGTCGTGCTGGTGCTCGACGCCGCTTACGCCGACTACGTGATGAAGAACGACTACGAGCTCGGCATCGAGCTGGTGTCGACCACCGAGAACACCGTGCTGACCCACACCTTCTCCAAGGTGCACGGCCTCGCCGCACTGCGGATCGGCTGGATGTTCGGCCCGGCCAACATCGTCGATGCGGTCAACCGCATCCGCGGGCCGTTCAACGTCTCGGTGCCGGCGCAGCTCGCTGCGGTCGCGGCGATCCAGGACACCGGCCATGTCGAGCGCTCGCGCGCCCACACCGACAAGTGGCGCAACACCCTCGCCGAAGAGCTGCCCAAGCTCGGGCTGACGGTGACGCGGAGCGTGTGCAACTTCGTGCTGATCCACTTCCCGACCACCAAGGGCAAGACCGCGGCAGAAGCCGACGCGTTCCTGACCCAGCGTGGCCTGGTGCTGCGCGCGCTCAACAATTACGGCCTGCCGCATGCGCTGCGCATGACCATCGGCACCGACGAAGCCAACGCGCTGGTGCTGGAAAACTTGCGCGAGTTCATGGGACAGCCATGAACTCTGCGCCGATGTTTCGCAAAGTCGCGCTGATCGGCTTCGGCCTGATCGGTGGATCGATCGCGCGTGGGGCGAAGTCGCTCGGCCTTGCCGGCGAAATCGTCACCACCGCGCGCTCGGAATCGACCCGGGCGCGGGTGCGCGAACTCGGCATCGTCGACCACGTGGTCGAGAGCAACGCCGAAGCCGCCGACGGTGCCGATCTCGTCATTCTGTGCATTCCGGTCGGCGCCTGCGGCGATGTCGCCCAGGAGATCGCGCCGCATCTGAAGCACGGCGCGATCGTCTCCGACGTCGGCTCGGTCAAGGGCGCGGTGGTCAAGGCGATGGCGCCTTACCTGCCGGAGGACATTCACTTCGTGCCGGCGCATCCGGTCGCTGGTACCGAGAACTCCGGCCCGGATTCCGGCTTCGCGGAGCTGTTCATCAATCGCTGGTGCATTCTGACGCCGCCCGAAGGCACCAACGCCGAGGCGACCGAGAAGCTCGCCGCGTTCTGGCGCGCGCTCGGCGCCAATGTCGAGATCATGACACCCGAGCACCACGATCTGGTGCTCGCGGTGACCAGCCATCTGCCGCATCTGATCGCCTACACCATCGTGTCGACCGCCGAAGAACTCGAAGGCGTGACGCAGTCGGAAGTGCTGAAGTTCTCCGCCGGCGGCTTCCGCGATTTCACCCGCATCGCCGCGTCCGACCCGACGATGTGGCGCGACGTGTTCCTGACCAACAAGGACGCGGTGCTGGAGATGCTGGGCGAATTCCAGGAAGATTTGTCGAAGCTGACCCGCGCCATCCGCCGCGGCGACGGCGACGCGCTGTTCGAGCACTTCACCCGCACCCGCGCCATCCGCCGCGGCATCGTGCAGATCGGTCAGGACGAAGCCGCCCCGGACTTCGGGCGACGGCACAAGCAGCTCGGCAAGGCGCCGGAGTAAGCGGGCAGCCTTCCCGCCGCTCTCACCTCGCCTCCCGCATAACTCACGTCGTCCCTCGCCTCTCTCACGTCGTCCCCCGCGCAGGCGGGGGACCCAGTATTGCAGAGAGCTGGTAGCGGGCGCACGGCGGATCAACGAGCGCTCGGGAATACTGGGTCGCCCGGACAAGCCGGGCGATGACGGTGGAGAGTGGAGCGCGCGCTCTGCGCCGTATCGTCTCTCTGTTCAAACATCAGACAGCCGCACCCTGACGTTCTCGCGGCGCCGGAGGACAGGACGACACGGACTTTAGTCCTTGCAGGAATATTATCAAGACACCTTTTGCACGCCCTCGCGTCGGCGCCGGGCTTGACCCGGTGCCCCATCGCCCTGACGATGGCAAAGATTGCGACGCGCCGACCGCGCGGGCGGACCGAACGCCGAGCCCTTGTAAATTTATTTTTTGTATCTACAATAATTAGGCGTTGATTACCATGAGGATCACGTTCGATCCGGCCAAATGCGAAGAGACGATTCGATCGCGAGGTATCGATTTCATCGAAGCCGAGGCGGTGTTTGCCGGCGACACGCTCGACTATCCCGACCTCCGCAAGGACTACGGTGAAGTGCGTATGATCACGATCGGACGGCTCCGCAGGCGAATGGTTGTCGTCGTATGGACACCCCGCGGCGATGCACGACACATCATATCAATGAGGAAAGCCAATGCCCGGGAGCAAGCGCGTTTCGCGGACAAACTTGGCGAAGCTTGATCGCCATGTCATCACGCCAGAAGAGTACGAGGAAATTCCCGAACTGACCGACGAGTGGTTCGCAGCAGCCGATCACCACCGCGGCGGCAAGCTCATCAAGCGCGGCCGCCCGAAAGCGGCGGCGCCGAAGCAACTGGTATCGCTACGACTGGACCCCGACGTACTGCACTGGTTTAAAAGCACCGGTCCCGGCTATCAAGCCCGCATGGGCGAGGTGCTGAAGTCGCACATGAGTCGGAAGAAGGCCGCAGGCAAGAAAGCGTAGCGTGGGTTGAGCGCAGCGAAACCCACGGACGAAGTAGATGGGTTTCGCCTTCGGCTCACCCCATCTACGGCTGCAACCTCACAACCACTTCTTCCACTTGAAGAACATGTACGGCAGCACCGCGGCCAGCAGCATCATGCCGAGCGCCATGGTGTAGCCGTGCTGCCATTCGAGCTCGGGCATGATCTTGAAGTTCATGCCGTAGATCGAGGCGATCAGGGTCGGCGGCATCAGGACGACGGCCATCACCGAGAACAGCTTGATGATGTTGTTCTGCTCGAGATTGACGACGCCGAGCATCGCATCGAGCGTGAAGGTGATCTTGTTCGACAGGTAGCTGGCGTGGTCGGTCAGCGACAGCACGTCGCGCTGCATGGTCTTGAGCTGGGTGCGCAGTTCCTTGGTGCGCTTGACGCCTTCGCCCTCGACCGAGAGGAACGCCACCACCCGGCCGATCGAGACCAGGCTCTCGCGGACCTTCGAGACCAAGTCGCCCTTGCGGCCGATCGCGATCAGGATGTCGGAATAGCGCTTCGGGTGGCCGGTGCGGGCCGCCCCCTCCGGTTCGAAAATCTGCCGGCTGACATCGTCGACGTCGGCGCCGGCGCGCTCCAGGATGTCGGCGCAGCGGTCGATCACCGCGTCGAGCAGTTCGAACAGCACGCTCTCGCCACTGCTGCCCGAACCGGGCGCCCGCGCCAGCCGGCTCTCGACCACCGCGAACGGGCGCGGCTCGTCGTAACGCACCGTCACCAGACGGCGGCCGGCCAGAATGAAAGTCACCGGCGACAGCCGCGGCGAGGTGGTGTCGGCGCCGCACATCAAGCTGGCGGTCATGTAGCGGGCGCCGTTCTCGATATAGAGACGGCTGGAGATCTCGATCTCCTGCATGTCTTCCCGGGTCGGAACCTCGATCCGTGCCAGCCGCTCCACCGCCTTGTCCTCGTCGGCCGTCGGCCGATCGAGGTCCACCCACACCGTGTCCTCAGGCAGCGCCGCAAGATCCTCCGCAGTGGCGCGCTTCAGGGTGGCTTCGGCGGGGGCGAAGAAAGCAAGCATGGCAACTCCAGGCTGGGACAGGATTGGTCAGAGAGGGCGCGGCCGGGGACCGCAGCCGCCGGCGGCAAGTGTGACACAGTCGCGGCAGGACAGCCGACGCATTTTGTGGCCAGGGCGTGGCAGCGCCATGACAATGCACCGCCGAACACCGCACCTGTTGCTCGAAAATTAATCGGCGGCCGGATTCTATGCGGCAGAAATGCAACAACGCTGCGGCCTCGTTACGAACGGCTCGCCGAAATGCTGGCAAACCAGCGGGTTTGCGAGATACTAACAACAAGAATCGTGGAGTTTCGCGGTGTCTCCCGGCGTGCGATGGCGCGCCTGATCGTGATTGGAATTGATAATGGCCTTGAACGGAACGAAGCTGGGACTGCTGGCGCTTGCCGGCTTGCTGCTGTCGGGTTGCATGCAGACGACCTATCAGGCCGCCCCGGAAGCCAACCTGAAACCCAATGACAAGGCCCAGCTGGCCAAGGCGCGCTACGCCAAGGTGTCGGTGCCGGAACCGTTCCGCCGCGCGATCGTCGATTATCATCGCAAGGAAGCCCCCGGTACCATCGTTGTCGATTCGGACAACCACTTTCTGTATTACGTGCTCGATAACGGCAAGGCGCTCCGCTACGGCGTGACCGTGGGCGAAGAAGCACTGGCGTTCTCCGGCATCGCCCGGGTCGGCAACATGGCCGAATGGCCGAAGTGGACCCCGACCGCCGACATCCACAAGCGGATCGAAGGCCTGCCGTCCTCGGTGCCCGGCGGCATCGACAACCCGCTCGGCGCCCGCGCGCTGTATCTCTACCAGGGCAATAAGGACACCCTGTTCCGGATCCACGGCACCAACCAGCCGGAATATATCGGCGCCTCGATCTCCTCGGGCTGCATCCGTATGACCAACGAGGACGTCATCGACCTGTACAACCGGGTGAAGATGGGCACGATCGTCGTGGTGCTCGACCCGAAGCAGGGCGACTCGCCGATGAACTCGAAGATGGCCCTGCAGGGCGGCAGCGGCACCGCGACCCAGTAATCGCGCCGCGGCTCATCCCGCCAGAGTTTGAAAAAGCGCCGGTTCGCCGGCGCTTTTTTTATTGGCGGTGAGTGGGTGGTGTTGATGGTCCGGCCAGCGGTGGACCAGATGTGATCCGCTGCAGCTCCGCAGTCGCTGAGCGCTCCCTCGCCCCGCTCTTCGCGGGGAGAGGGTTGGGGTGAGGGGCGACGCAAGCACTGCGTCTCGGCCTTGTTGAAACGCCCCCTCACCCGACCGGCTTCGCTTCGCTCACCCGGTCGACCTCTCCCCGCGCGCGGGGAGAGGTAAGCCTCGCAGCTGGGACAGATCAGGCCGGTGGTCGTATCGGCGCAGGCTTGCCGCGAGCCGCCGGCGCCGCTTGCGGCTTCAGGTCAATCGGCTTGCTCGCGGCTGGTTTCGCGGCGGCAGCCTTGGCGCGCTTGGCCGGCTTCGGCGGCGGAGGCGGTGGGGTCGCGGCCTGTTCGCGTTCGGCCTCCTCGGCGGGGACCTGCTCGGCTGCCTCGGACTGGGACGGCGCTGCCTGCTGCGGTGCGCGCTCGTCGTCGGCCGCGACTTCGCGCGGCGGCGCTTCGGCCGGGCGCGGCAGCGGCATCACCGGCGCAATATTCGGGAGCCCCTCGTATAAGGCCCATTGGCACATCCGGTAGCCGCCGCGGCGCTCGGCGAGATCGAGGTGGATGTGGTCCTCGTGATAGCCGTCCGAGCCCGGGCCGAGCACGGTGGTGAAGCGCGCGCACACCGATTGCATCACGGCTTCCCTGGGCGCCCGCGGCGCCTCGCGGTCGGTCAGCGAAATCATCCGCCCGTCGGCGAGCTTGATGCCGCGGAGGTCGAGCGCATTGGCACGGCCGTGCTCGCTGAGCTTGGCGCCGCGCACCCGGTTGCGGCCGCGGCATTCATAAGAATCGAAATTGTCCAGATCCGAGACCCGGCTGCCGAGCGAGACGGCCAGCGGCGCGATGTCGGCGCGCACCCAATCGGCGATCGCCCGCGCCATCCCGCAGCGCAGCGTCGCGGCCGGCGACATCGAGACACGGCGGCCGTCCGGCAGCACCACGGCTTCGAGCCGGACCAGATCCGATCCGCCGCAGGCGCCCGGCCCGGTGATATCCGGAATGCTCGGCGCGATCGCGATCTGCTCGGTCAGGGCCAGCCGGCATTCGGACGGTGGCTTGGGAGCCTGCGCCGCATCGGCTTTGGCGGCGGGCGCGCTGTCGGGGGCGGCAGCTTCCGCAGGCGTTGGCTCATCCTCGCCGGGCTCGGCCTCGCGCGCATTCGCCTGCGGCGCCTCGGCCGGACGCGGCTTCGGCAGCGGCACGTGCTCACGCGCGCTCGCGGCCGAGGTGCCGCCTGCAACCAGCGCGATCATCAGTGCCCAGAATGGCGCTTTGCCGCGGAGCGCCTGAAGACAAGACCGTTTTCCGCAAAGCGGGTAAGCGCTAAAGTCAGCACCAATCCCAAGGGGATAACGATCAGGAGGAAAATTCGAATGCTTGGACTGATGCAAGACTGGCCTTTGCTGTGTCATCGGATCATCGAGCACGCGGCCCGGATCCACGGCAACCAGGAGGTGGTCACCCGGTCGGTCGAGGGTCCGATCGTCCGCACCACCTATGCGCAGATCCATCAGCGGGCACTGAAAGTCAGCCAGATGTTGGACCGCGCCGGCATCAAGCTCGGCGACCGCGTCGCGACGATCGCCTGGAACACCGCCCGGCATCTGGAATGCTGGTACGGCATTATGGGAATCGGCGCGATTTGCCATACGGTCAATCCGCGGCTTTTTCCGGACCAGATCGCCTGGATCGTGAATCACGCCCAGGACCGCGTGATGATCACCGATCTCACCTTCATCCCGGTGCTGGAAAAGATCGCCGACCAGATCCCGAGCGTGGAGCGCTTCGTGGTGCTCACCGACGCCGAGCATATGCCGCAGACCACGCTGAAGAACGCGATCGCGTATGAAGAGTGGCTGAAGGAAGCCGACGGCGACTTCGAATGGAAGACCTTCGACGAGAACACTGCGGCGGCGATGTGCTACACCTCAGGCACCACCGGCGATCCGAAGGGCGTGCTGTATTCGCACCGCTCCAACGTGCTGCACGCGCTGATGGCCAACAACCCCGACGCGCTCGGCACCCGCGCCGCCGACACCATGCTGCCGGTGGTTCCGCTGTTCCACGCCAATAGCTGGGGCATCGCGTTCTCGGCGCCGTCGATGGGCACCAAGCTGGTGATGCCCGGCGCCAAGCTTGACGGCGCCTCGGTGTACGAGCTGCTGTCGACCGAGAAGGTCACCCACACGGCCGGCGTGCCGACCGTCTGGCTGATGCTGCTGCAATACATGCAGAAGGAAAAGCTGACGCTGCCGCATCTGAAGATGGTGGTGTGCGGCGGCTCGGCGATGCCGCGCTCGATGATCAAGGCGTTCGTCGACATGGGCGCGGAAGCGCGCCACGCCTGGGGCATGACCGAGATGAGCCCGCTCGGCACGCTCGCCACGCTGAAGCCGCCGTTCGACCAGACCACCGGCGACGCCCGGCTCGACGTGCTGGCGACGCAAGGCTACCCGCCGTTCGGCGTGCAGATGAAGATCACCGACGATGCCGGCAAGGACGTCGACTGGGACGGCAAGACCTTCGGCCGCCTGAAAGTGTCGGGCCCGGCGATCGCCAAGGCGTACTATCGGGTCGACAAGGAGATCCTCGACGATGCCGGCTTCTTCGACACCGGCGACGTCGCGACGATCGACCAGGACGGCTACATGCGGATCACCGACCGCTCCAAGGACGTGATCAAGTCCGGCGGCGAGTGGATTTCCTCGATCGACCTGGAAAACCTCGCGGTCGGCCACCCCAAGGTGGCGGAAGCCGCGGTCATCGGCGTGTATCACCCCAAATGGGACGAGCGCCCGCTGCTGATCTGCCAGCTCAAGCCCGACGTCACCTGCACCCGCGACGAGATCCTGCAATACATGGACGGCAAGATCGCCAAATGGTGGATGCCCGACGACATCGTGTTCGTCGAAGCCATCCCGCACACCGCGACTGGCAAGATCCTGAAGACGGCACTGCGCGATCAGTTCAAGACCTACACGCTGCCCGGAGCGGCGGCGTAAGCACCACAGACGGCACCCTCTCCCCGCTTCGGCGGGGAGAACTTTTTTGAGACATCGATAACCGCCGCTGGCTGCAAGTCATCAGCCAACATCGGATCGGGCGCGATGGAGATCAGCGAGCGTCCCCAGACCGAGGGTGAAGCTCATCGCAGCCGGAACGGCGGGCTGGATGCGCTGCGGGCGGTTATGACTCTGCTGGTGCTGTTTCATCACACCGCGATCACCTACGGCGCCAGCGGCGGCTGGTTCTACCATGAGGTGATGCCCACCGGATCGTTGTCGTCGAACCTGCTGACGATGTTCGTGGCGACCAATCAGGCTTATTTCATGGGCCTGTTCTTTCTGCTCGCCGGCTATTTCACCCCGACCGCTTTCCGCGCCAAGGGCAGCGCAGCCTATTTGCGCGACCGGCTGCTGCGGCTCGGCGTGCCACTGCTAGTGTTCGGCTTGGTGATCGGGCCGTTGACGGTCGCACTTGCGGGGCTCGCCAGCAGCCATGCGTTCTGGCCGACGCTGCTGACGCTATGGCACCGCGGCCGGTTCATCGAAGGACCGCTGTGGTTCGCCGAGGCGCTGCTGCTCTTTGGCGTCGCCGCCGTGCCGTGGCTGCTGTGGCGTGGAACGGCAGCACCGCCTCCAGAAGCCGCAAATGCTCCCTTTCCATCCAACACCGTGCTGACTATCGCCGCACTTCTCACAGGTGCAGCGGCGTTCACGATCCGATTGTGGTGGCCGGTCGGCAGCAACTGGCACGGGCTACAGTTCGGTTACTTCGCAAGCTACGTCTTGCTGTTCGCGGCGGGATGCGCTGCGGCAGCACCACGCTGGCTCGAGAGAATCCCACGACGCACGGCGAGAATCTGGCTTGGCGTCACACTGGTAAGTCTGCCGCTGCTGCCGCTTTCCGCCGTAGTGTGGCCGCCGGGACCGGCCGGCTCGTCCGATGGTGGCTGGACGATCCCGGCGGCGATCTACGCGTTCTGGGAGCCGCTGGTGGCTTGGGGGCTGATCCTGCTGCTGCTGGCTGTATTTCAGCGCCGCTATCAGCATCTCGAACCGCGATGGCAGCAACTCGCCGTGCGTGCCTACACCATCTACATCATCCATCCACCAGTGCTGGTCGGCTTGGCGCTCGCCTGGCGCAGCATGACGGCACCGCCACTGTTCAAATTCGCGGTGACCGGCATCGCCACCTGCGTCGCCTGCTTCCTGCTCGCCGGCCAGATCCTGCGCATCCCGCGAATTCAGAAGATTCTTTGAGGCCAGCCAGCGCCGACCTCTGTCTGCCGACTTTCCCGGGAGACGAGACGCGATCGACTCCGGCAGAGTCGGAGTGTGCGTCCCTCCCCGGCGCTCAGGTTCCCTCTCCGGCCTTGAATTCGGCAGCCGCCCGTGGTCTCAACGAGGGCTCCTGCGGCGCGATGTCTGCCGCGATCAACCCGGCAGTCGTGACGCGATGGCGCGCAGATTTTCCGCTCCGTATCTGAAGGAGCCCGTCTCCGGACTCGCCACCTGGGCGCGCAATCTCGCGGTGTTCTCCGCGGTGGCGACGCTGGTGTCGATCGGTGTGGTGCGATTCGGCTTTCTCGAAATGCGCCCCGCGATGGCGACCTGGTTCGGGGCGCTGGCGCTGGCCGGGGTGTCGATCCTGCTGGCGCTCGCTGGCTTCGCGGCGATCTGGCAGAACGGCTCGCGCGGCATCCCGCGCATCCTGCTGGCGCTGCTGCTGGACGCGCTGATCCTCGCCTATCCGGCCTATCTCGGCTGGCAATACCGCACCCTGCCGGCGATCCACGACATCACTACCGATTCGATCGATCCGCCGCGGTTCGAAACCCTGGCGCGACTGCGGGTCGGCGACGACGTCAACACCGCGGTCTATGCCGGCCTGTACTCGGCCGAGCGCCAGCGCGCCGCCTATCCGAATATCGAGACGCTTCAGGTCGAGATGCCGGTGCAGCGCGCCTACGATATCGTGCTGCAGCTGGTGAACCGGCGGAAATGGCGGGTGGTCGACGAACGCCCGCCGCAGTTGCCGAAGCGCGAAGGCCATATCGAGGCGGTGGCACGCACCACCATCCTGAGCCTGCCCGAAGACGTGGTGATCCGGCTGCGGCCGGACGGCGACGACACGCGGATCGATATCCGGTCATCGTCGCGCTATTTCGAAAGCGACCTCGGCAGCAACGCGGCGCGGATTGCCAAATTGACCGAGGACATCAACACCGCGGTCGAGAACGCGCCGACCCCGAAGCCCGAGCCGGCCGCCAAACAGCCGGCCAAGGCGAAAGCCAAGAAGTAATCCGGCGTAGCGCGGGCGCCGACACTGTCCGCGCCGACGCCCGCAATGGACTCAATTCGGTGGCCGAAACCCGCGCCGCTTACTTGTCGGCGCCGCCGAGCGCCTGCTTGCACGGATCGGACAGCGCGCTGAAATTGTCGTTCAGGCACTTCTTGATGCGGCCGCCGCCGGGCGACACCCCGTTGCAGAGCTTCTGATAGTCCGCCTTGCAGGCTTCGCGCGCCGCACCGCGATTCTGCGCGCTCGCCATCTGCAGGGTCAGCATCAGGGCCGCAACCACGCAGGCCGCGGTGAGCGTCGCCCGCACCAGCACGTCGGGCGCCCGGAACAGCGGCGCGGGACGATCGGACCGATTCGAAGTGTTCATTCGTTGCACCATGGCGAATCCTTGGGTTCGAAGTGGACGCCGTCGAGGCGGATGTAGTTGATACCTTCGAGCCCGTCCGATCCTTCGCGCGCCAGTTCAGCGAAACAGCCGGCCGGCGAGTTGCCGGCGTCCTTCCGGAGAAATCTGCTCCAGCGTCTCGACGAAGGTGTCGATCATCGCGTCGCCGACCTTGCTGCGCTTGTCGCGCGCGTTCTCGACCGCAGCGCGGAGCGCCGGCTTGTCAAGCTCGGGCTGCGCGGCGAGATTCAAGGTGGTGCGCAGCGCCGCGACATAGTCGCGCTGCAGCGGCTGCAGCGTCACTTGCTTGGCGTTGAAGTTGCGCCACAGGATGTCGGCATCGGCCGGCGGCAGGCGCGAGGCGACGCGCTCGATCAGCCGCATCGGCATGCCGGCATGCGGGGGCGTCCATTGCGGCCGCAGCCACTGCGCGCCGATATAGGCGCCGAGCGCGACGTTGATACACAGCGAGGCCAGCAGCAGCCAGCGCTCCGGGGTGAAGCGGCCGAGCGAGATCGTCATTGTGGACTCCACAGCGTCACGGCGGAGGAATCGAACACCGCATCCATCGCCGCGATCGCCTCCTGCGAATGGTGATAGGGCAGCGTGCCGGCGAGCCACAGGCCGACCAGCGCCGAGCAGGCAAGGCTGCCGACCGGCAGCAGCGAGGTGGGCTGCAGCAGCCGGCGATACCAAGGCTCGCGCGCTTCGCCGGCGCCGATCCGTTGCAGCACCCCCAGCGCGACCCGCCCTGCCCGAGCCGGCACCACCTCCGGCGGCATCGCCAGCAGCGCGTCGAACGCGCTCGCTTCGCGCAACACCGCCGCACCCGGTTCGGTGGCGGCGACCAGTCGCGCGGCGCTCCGCGCCTCCGCCGGCCAGCGTTCGATGTCGCCGCCCCAGGTGTCGGCCAACTGCCTGAATTGATCGAGCGTCATGCCCGCCTCCTGTCGTCCCGTCGTTTCTCGACTGCTTTCTTGAGCGTCAGCCGCGCCCGTCCGAGCAGCGACTCGAATGCCTTCGGGCTGAGATTCATCGCGCGGGCGGCCTCTTCGCCGGACAACCCTTCCATATGAAACAGCGCGATCGCACCGCGCTGCCGCTCGGGCAGTTCGGCAAGTGCCGCCTCCAACAGCCGCTGCTGCTGCGCGGCGATCAGCGTTTCGACCGGCGCCGGGTCGGCCGACGCCACCTCGGCGGCGTCCTCAATCGGCGCATGCCGCGGCTTGCGGGTGCGATCGAAGCTGAGGTTCAGCACGATCCGGTACAGCCAGGTCGAGAACCGCGCGATCTTCGGATCGAACGACGACGCCTTATTCCACACCCGCAGAAACGCCTCCTGGCCGATATCATCGGCTTCGGCGGGATCGCGGACGATGCGCTGCGCGAGCCGGATGGCGCGGGGCATGTGCCGCGCCATCAGCACGCGAAAGGCCTGCTGCCGGCGCTCTGCAACCGCCAGCATCAGCACCTCGTCGCTATCGTGTTCGATGCTCAACGGTCGAAGCCCGCCGGCCTGAACCGGCGCCGCGCGGTCGAGCTTGATGATGACAGCCGACACGCGGTCAGCACGGCCGCCAGGCGCCGGCGATCCAGCATTGCCGCGGCACCGGCAACACGGGCGCGCCCGCGACCACCACCGGCGCGCCGTAAACCGGCGCCACCGCATAGGGCCGCACCACATAATAAGGTGCGGGCCGGTAGTACGGCCGGCGATAATAGCCGCAGCCGGGGTACACCCCGACGCCGCGCCAGCCGCCGCGGACGCAGGCCACCGTTTCGATCGGCAGCGCGGTTGCGGCGGCAACCGCCGCCGATGGGCTCGCGGGCGCCAGCGGCGCCGCGATCGCGGCCGAGCCGGCGAAGGCCAGAGCCACAGAGACGGCGAGCGCCGCAGTCCTGATCGCTTTGCGCATCACGACATCCTTCCCTGGTTGGAGCCAGACCCGGCGAGCCGGGCCGATGTCGGGAATACGGGACCAAGGGGGATTTCCTTCGCGAGGGCGGTGACAGGTCTGCGACTAAAGGTATCACTTCGTAGAATACCGGAGTACGGAATGCTCAACCACGGTATCCATGTGTAGAATTCCGAACCATTTTCAAGCTGAAGTTGAGTAGCACTCCTATTAGTTGAGACCCGTCTTTACTAAAACGATAGTGTTTGGATCGCATGGTTTGTGGAAATACTGGCCCTGCTACCTATTCGTCGCAACGGCCAGACCTGCTGATACCCTTGGGTGACACAGGAGGTCTCCTCATCCGCATCCGCTGGGCGTTGCGTGCGCGCGCCCGACGAGTCCGGACCGATCAGCATCGCGATGTCGATGCGATCCCGAGTGAGACGCGAGGCAAGACACAGGGCGCGAGCCGGCCTGTGAGCACCCATCGGAAATTATGCTGCGCACGGACCGGCTGCGAGGCCGGGCGCATGTTGTTATTTTGGAGCACGATTAATGCTGTCTCGACTGCACTTGACGATCGGCCGACGCATCTACTTGCTGATCGGCCTCGGTTTTATCGGCCTTCTCGGCCTCACATTGCTGGATTCCCGCGAGCTGGCGACCGGCCTGCAGCAACAGAAGCAGATCGAGCTCCGACATCTTGCCGAACTGGCGGTCAGCTTCGTCAAGGACGAACATGATGCCGCACAGCGCGGTGAGATCAGCACCGACGAGGCGCAGAAGCGCGCCCAGGCGCGGATCGCCAAGCTGCGCTATGGCGGCAACGAGTACTTCTTCATCACCGACATGCAGAGCAAAATGCTCATGCATCCGATCGCCAAGCAGTTGATCGGGCAGGATCAATCCAATGCCAAGGACCCGAACGGCAAGATGCTGTTCGCCGAGATGGTCAACACGGTTCGCCGCAGCGGCAGCGGCTTCGTCGACTACGTCTGGCCGAAGCCGGGCTCCGACAAGCCGCAGCCGAAGCTGACCTTCGTGACCGGCTTCGAACCGTGGGGCTGGGTGATCGGCACCGGCGTCTATATCGACGACCTCGACGCCCAAACCTGGAGCGCGATGCAGCGCTCGCTGATCGCGGCGACCTTGGTGCTGCTGATCACCATCGCGGTGTCGGTGTTCATGGCGCGGCGGATCACTCGGCCGATCCTGGCGATGACCGGCGCAATGAAGGATCTGGCCGGCGGCCGCATCGACATCGAAGTGCCGGGCATCGGAAGGCACGACGAGATCGGCGAGATGGCGGAGGCCGTCGAGGTGTTCAAGCTCAACGCGCAGGAGCGCCGCCGGCTTGAGGGCGAGCGGCAGGAGATGGAAGCGCGCGCCGAGGCCGAGCGCCGGGCGCATGCCAACCAGGTCGCCGAAGCGTTCGAACGCGCCATCGGCGAGATCGTCGAGACGGTGTCGGCGGCCTCGGACGAACTGGAAGCTTCGGCCACCACGCTGACCCGCACCGCCGAACAATCGCAGGAGCTGGCGACCGCCGTGGCCGCCGCCTCCGAGGAAGCCTCGACCAATGTGCAGTCGGTGGCGTCGGCGACCGAGGAAATGTCGTCGTCGGTCAACGAGATCAGCCGTCAGGTCCAGGAATCCGCCCGGATCGCCCACGAGGCGGTCGATCAGGCGCGGCAGACCAACGGCCGGGTCGAAGAACTCGCCAAGGCGGCCTCGCGGATCGGCGACGTGGTCGAACTGATCAGCAACATCGCCGGCCAGACCAACCTGCTGGCGCTCAACGCCACCATCGAGGCGGCGCGCGCGGGTGAAGCCGGCCGCGGCTTCGCGGTGGTTGCCAGCGAGGTCAAGGCGCTGGCCGAGCAGACCGCCAAGGCCACCGGCGAGATCACGCTGCAGATCAACGGCATCCAGGCAGCGACCGACCAGTCGGTGGCAGCCATCAAGGAGATCGGCGAGACCATCGCCAAGATGTCGGAAATCTCCTCGACGATCGCCTCGGCGGTCGAAGAACAGGGCGCAGCGACGCAGGAGATCTCCCGCAACGTCCAGCAGGCCTCGCTCGGGACTCAGCAGGTGTCGTCCAACATCACCGACGTGCAGCGCGGCGCCACCGAGACCGGCGCGGCTTCGGCCCAGGTGCTGGCGGCGGCGAAGTCGCTGTCCGGCGACTCAAACCGGCTCAAGGTCGAAGTCTCGAACTTCCTGGATTCGGTCCGCGCGGCCTAACCGTTTCAGATCCCATTGTCGCGGCCGGCGCCCCCCAGGCGCCGGCCGTTTGCATTTCAGGGCATTAAGCCGGTCGCCTGCGCCTACCCGTAACCGCACGAGGTCTTGGTAAAGCCGGCATTAACCAAGCCCGTTTACAGATTGGTGAGGTTCCACCGTCGCAGCCCTCTCGGCGCGACGGATCAGCACCGGGCGAGGTAAACGAGCGATGGCCCATCCCGGAAGTCTCATCCGCCCGGCGGACGGCAGCCGGCCGGCGATCGATCCGGCCCTCCGGCCGCAATCGCCGCTGCGCGAACTGTTCGCCCCGCTGGACCAGCTGCTCGCCTGCGGCGGCGACGCGCGGATCGACCTCGATCCTGCGACTCGCCGCAACGCCTATGGCTGCAGCCCGGCGCCTGCCCCGGAGATTCCCAGCTTCTCATCCTGCACCGCCAGCACGATCTCGCTGCGCGGCTACGAAGCCGCCAGCCGCGCCCGCGACGCGCTGATGTCGTCGGCGATGCTGCATGGTCTGATCGAATGCTTCGACGACCGCGTCGAGGCGATGCGCGGCGAATTGAAAGCGCTGCTCGGGCTCGACCACACCGCCACCGAGATCGTCTTCACGTCCTCCGGTACCGACGCGCAATTGGTGGCGCTGGCGATCGCTCGCGCCCTGCTCGGCGATGACCTCGTCAGCGTGATCGCCGCCTCCGATCAGACCGGCACCGGCACCGCCTTCACGGCCCGCGGCCTGCACTTCGGCGCCCGCAGCGCCAACGGCGTTGTCGCCACGCGCGGCGCACCGATCGCCGGACTCGGGCCGGTGCGCAGCATCGGATTGCGATTGCGCGATACCGACGGCCGCATCCGCTCGCCCTCGACGCTGGACGCCGAGACGCTCGACATCGTCGAATCCGCGGTGGCGCAAGGCGCGCGAGTGATGCTCGAAGCGATGGATTGCTCCAAGCTGGGCCATACCGGCCCGAGCGACCGCTGCCTCGCCGAGATCGCCATACGCTGGCCCGGCCGGGTGCAGATCGTGATCGACGCCTGTCAGGCCCGGCTCGGCAACCGCCGGATCGCGGCGCTACTCGACCGCGGCTTCATCGTGCTGCTGACCGGATCGAAGTACTTCGCCGGTCCCGCATTCAGCGGCGCGGTGCTGCTACCGCCGCAGCTTGCCCAAGCCGTCGGCGCGCTGCCGCGGCTGGCACCGGGACTTGCCGACTATCTCGGCCGCAGCGACTGGCCGCAGCGCTGGCAGGCGTTACGCGCGCAATATCCGGCCGAGCCGAATTTCGGCCAATGGCTGCGCTGGGAAGCTGCGCTCGAAGAGATCCGCGCCTACGCGGCGGTGCCCGCAAAGCTGCGCCGCGATGTCGTGCGACAGCTCGGCGAGGACTTCGCCCGACTGATTGCCGCCTCGCCGTCGGCGCGGCTGCTGCCGCCACAATCCCCCGCCGGGCGCGGGGATGAATTCGCCCGGCCGACGATCTTCGCTTTCACGCTGCATAGCGACGGGCATCCGCTTTCGCTTGCCTACTGCCGCGCGCTGCATCGCGCCCTCGCCGAGGGCACCGCGGGCCACGCCGCGTGCCTGCTCGGCCAGCCGGTCGGCTGGGGCGGCCGCCATGACGACGCCGTGGCGGCGCTGCGGCTGTGTATCAGCGCCCGCCACATCATCGACATTCACGCCGATCCGGGCGCGCAGGGCCGCATCGTCGCGGATGCCGCAGCCGCGATGGCCACGCTCGAAGCGCTGCTGAGCCAGCCCTCTGTTTCCACCGACAACGCCGCCAAGGAACATCATGTCCACTAGCCCCTCCCAGCTTGTCGCCGCCGATCGGATCGGCTTCGCCCGCCTGACCAAGCGCGCCTTCGACGGCGAAAACCTCTACCCGCTGTGGCAGGAGCTGATGAGCAAGACCGACGCCGGCACCGCGACGCCCGGCGAGCAGCTCGATCTGGCGCTGATCACGCAATTGTTCGGCCACAAGCAGGCCGGCCTGTCGGTGCAGACCGAGACGCTGAAGCAGCAGCAGCTGTTCCGCTCGCCCTGCGCCAGCGACAATCCGCGGCTGCGGGTGCTGGCGCTGGCCGCCGACATCGACATGGGCGGCAACACCCCGATCGAATTCCTGCTGCAGGATTCAGGCATTGAACTGCAGACGCTGTATGTGATCGACGGCGTGCCGCTGCCCAACCCGCTGCCGGCGCACGACGTCGCGATCGTGATCGCCTCCGACTCCGACGAATGCATGAGCGCGCTCGCGGCGATCGAAGCGCGCGTCGCCGACTGGCCGGCGCCGCTGCTCAACCCGCCGCATCTGATCCGCCATCTCGACCGCGACAAGCTGTACCGGCTGATAGGCGATATCGAAGGGCTGGAGATCCCCGACACCATCTCGGTCGGACGCGACACGCTGGTCGCCGCCGCCAACGGCTCGGCGATGCTGCCGGAGATGACCGGCGGGGTCGATTTTCCGATCATCGTCCGGCCGCGGGGCTCGCATGCCGGCTTCGGCCTCGCCCGCATCACCGACAGCGTCGCGCTGCTCGACTATCTGCGCGACCGCCAGGAGAGCGATTACTTCATCGCCCGCTACGTCGACTACGCCAGCGACGACGGCCAGTTCCGCAAATATCGCGTCGTGGTGGTGGACGGCAAACCGTATGCCTGCCACATGGCGATCGCCGACCGCTGGGACATCTGGTACCTCAACGCCGGCATGGCCGAGGACGAGGTCAAGCGCCTCGAGGAAGCAGCGTTCTTCCATACCTTCGATTTCGGCTTCGCGCTGCGCCACAAGACTGCGCTCGACGGCATGATCGAGCGGATCGGGCTCGATTACTTCACCATCGACTGCGCCCAGACCCCGCGCGGCGATCTGCTGGTCTTCGAAATCGACAACACCGCGGTGGTCCATGACATGGACAGCCCGGAGCTCTATCCCTACAAGCCGCCGCAGATGCACAAGATCTTCGACGCCTTCGCGTCGATGCTGGAGCGCCGCGTGGCGTCGCGTCTGACGAGCGTGGCGTGAGCGACGCGGACCGCGCCGGCGCGAATGCCGGCGCAACGAGCCTCGATCCTGACAATTGGGACGCGCTGCGCGCCGATGCGCATCGCATGCTCGACGACATGCTCGACTACATCGCGGGCGTGCGTGACCGTCCGGTGTGGCAACCGATCCCGCCCGCGGTGCGCGCCGGCTTCGCCGAGCCGCTGCCGCGCCAAGGCACGCCGCTGTCCGAAGTCTATCGCCGCTTCACCGACGAGATCGCGCCCTACGCCACCGGCAACGTCCACCCCGGCTTCATGGGCTGGGTGCATGGCGGTGGGACTGCGGTCGGGATGCTGGCCGAAATGCTGGCGGCCGGGCTCAACGCCAATTGCGGCGGCCGCGACCACATCGGCATCGAGGTCGAACGCCAGATCGTGCGCTGGCTGCGCGAATTGTTCGGCTTTCCGCAGACCGCCAGCGGCGTGTTCGTCACCGGCTCGTCGATGGCGAACTTCATGGCGCTGCTGGTCGCGCGCACCGCAGCCGTTGGCCCCCAAGTGCGCGAGGGCGGGCTGCCGGGCGAACGGCTCACCGCCTACGCCTCCGCAGCCGCCCACGGCTGCGTGGTGCAGGCGGCCGATCTGGCCGGACTCGGCCGCGGCGCGCTGCGGCGGATCCCATTCGGCAAGGATCATCGCATCGATATCGACGCGCTGAAGCGGCGGATCGCGCAGGATCGCGCTGCCGGCTGTCAGCCGTTCCTGGTGACCGGCTCGGCCGGCACCGTCGATGTCGGCGCGATCGACGATCTCGCAGCGCTTGCAGACCTATGTCGCGACGAAGGGCTGTGGTTTCACGTCGACGGCGCCTACGGTTCGCTCGGCATGCTGTCGGACGAAATCGCACCGAAGCTGAAGGGGCTGTCGGAAGCGGATTCGATCGCGCTCGATTTCCACAAATGGGGCCAGGTCAACTACGACGCCGGCTTCCTGATCGTGCGCGATGGCGAGCAGCATCGTGATACGTTCGCGGCTCCGGCCGCTTACTTGCGGCGCGAGACCCGCGGCCTCGCCGGTGGCTCGCCGTGGCCGTGCGACTACGGTCCCGACCTGTCGCGTGGCTTCCGCGCGTTGAAGACCTGGTTCACGCTGAAGACCTTCGGCGCCGACCGGATGGGCGCGATGATCGCCCAGACCTGCAAGGTGGCGCGCCATCTCGAAGCCCGCGTCGAACGCGAGCCGCAGCTCGAGATGCTGGCGCCGGTGACGCTGAACATCGTCTGCTTCCGCTATCGCGCCGCACCGAACGTGATGGACTCGCTCAACGCCGAGATCGTCGCCGACCTGCACGAATCCGGCATCGCCGCGCCATCCTCGACCACGGTCGACGGCGCATTGGCGATCCGAGCCGCGATCGTCAACCACCGCACGACGTTTGCGGATGTCGACCGGATGGTGGATGCGGTGCTGAAATTCGGAGCGCAGCGGGCCGAGTAGTTAGCTTTCCGCGGATGAAGTGCCAAGGAGCACGCTCTCTCGTTCGTCATTCCGGGGCGCCGCGCAGCGGCGAGCCCGGAATCCATAATCACCGCGCTTGCGGTGAAGAACGGCGCCTGACGCGCGGTGCCTTATGGCGAGTCCCGCGAGTATGGATTCCGGACTTGCGCGCGTCGCGCGCAATCCGGAATGACGATGGAGAGGTTATTAGTTCGCCGTCCAGAACGCCGGCTTGGCGGGCTCCAGCCTTCCGCCGATGCGGACCGGGGCGATCTTGATGGCGAGGCCGGTGGCGTTGTCGGTTTCGACCGCGACGCCGCTCAGGGTGGCGTCGCCGTTGGCCGGTTCGAACCGGCCCTGCGGAATCCCGGTGAGGAAGCGATGCACCGGCTCGTCCTTGTGCATGCCGATCACCGAATCATAATCGCCGGTCATGCCGGCATCGGTCATGTAGCCGGTGCCGTTCGGCAGGATCTGATGATCGGCGGTCGGGACATGCGTATGGGTGCCGACCACGAGGCTGACGCGGCCGTCGCAGAAGTGCCCCATGCCCTGCTTCTCGCTCGACGCCTCGCCATGGAAATCGACCACGATGGCATCGGCGGCGTCGCGCAGCGGACAGGCTTCGAGCTCGCGCGCGATCGCGGCGAACGGATCGTTCAGCGGCTCCATGAACACGCGACCCATGGCGTTGATCACCAGCACCCGGGCGCCGCTGCGGGTGTCGACCAGCGCGGCGCCACGGCCCGGCGTGTGGCGCGGGAAGTTGACCGGGCGGACCAGACGCGGCGCGCGCTCGATGAACACCAGCGCCTCTTTCTGATTCCAGGCGTGGTTGCCGAGCGTCACCGCGTCGGCGCCGGCGTCAATGAAATCGTTGTAGATCGCTTCGGTGATACCAAAACCGCCGGCGGCATTCTCGCCATTGATGATGGTGCAATCGAGCTGCCAGTCGCGGATCAGGCCCGGCAGATACTCGGCGATTGCGGTGCGGCCGGATTTTCCGACCACGTCGCCGATGAACAGAATGCGCAAACTATCGACTCCGGAAAGTGAGCAGGCCCTGCTCCGTTAGCACATAATCCAGCACCACGTCGTGGGCCGCGGCCGGAACGGCGGGGATTTGCTGCATTGCGAAGGCAAGCCCGATCGCCACCACCAGGCCGCGTGCGCGCAAATATTCCAGCGTGCAGTCGTAGTGGCCGGCGCCGTAGCCGATGCGATGGCCGCTTGCGTCGAACGCGGCGAGCGGCACCAGTACGATGTCGGGCGTCACCTCCGGCGCATCCGGCGACGGCTCACGGATGCCGAGCGCGCTACGCGGCAACGCATCGCCCTCGCGCCAGGCGCGGAACACCAGCGGCGTACCTTGCCGGGTCACCACCGGCAGCGCCAGCCGGGCGCCGCGGGCGGCCAGCATATGCATCAACGGAAACGGATCGAGTTCGCCGCGGATCGGCGCATAGCCGGCGACAATGGCTCCGTCCGGTAGCGGCACCGGCAGCCCACGCGCTGCGATCGCCGCCACAGCGGCGCTGCGGTCGTCCTCGCTCAGCGCAGACCGGCGCGCCAGAGCGGCAGCGCGCAGCGCAGTCTTGGCATCGCTGGGAGCGGCGGAAAGATCGGACATCGGCGGGTTATAGGCGGCCGCGGCCCAGGGATGAAGCTCGGGCGACCGTCAGTCCGGCGCGCCGCCGGACAAAATGGTTAAAGTGCGAGGCCACGGTGACCGTTGAAGCACTCGATCCCGGAGTTCCCTACGAAAGTAGGTGGGCACCATATGACCGGGTCCACGGACCCGGCCAGGGACAGTTCCCGAAAGGATCGATAAGGCCCCGGGGATATATGGCTCCTGACGCGTCCCGCAGCTTCGCCTTGCCAATGTAGCGATCATACCGCCGCTTCGCCAGCCCGATCGGTGGAATTCGCGGCAACGATGAACCACCTGACGTGGACAACCGTTTCGGCTATCAAGAGCTGTCCCATGATCGCCACGAAGCTCGGCGACTCACAGCGAGGACGCTCAACCCGGATCGCCATGGCCTCGAAGTCCAGCACCATCATCGCCCGCAGAGCCCGTACCCGGGCCGAAGCCGATTTCGCGACCTGGCTGATGATGGCCAAGCTCGGCAGCTTCGACAGCCTGCCTGAGAACGCCCAGAAGGTGCTGAACGGCTATCGCGAACGGCTGGACCGGATGAGCGAGATCGAATCCAAAACGATCGCGGTGCGCGAGACCTACCAAGCCTATTACAGCGACATGGGCGGCACCGGTGAAGCCCCGGAGCCCGAGCCGCGCTCGCCGCCGCCGGCCGATCGCGGCGAGGCGGTGGTCGACAACGTGGTGCGCTTCAAGAAGCCGCAGAAGCCGAAGGTGACCCGGATCGCCGACCGCGGCGCCCGCCCCACACCGCCGAGCGGCACCCGTCGCCCGATCCCAGCGCTGCTGATCTTCGCCGCCTTGTGCGCGATCGTGGTGGCGTGGAAATTTCTGACCAAGTAGCGCAGCCGGCAGCTCATCGCCGGCGTACCAGCTCTCGATATTTGCGAAGACGCACCACGCGCGGGCCGCGGCGGACGATGCCGCCGAGCCGGCCGAGCAGCCGAACGCTGATGACTGCTGCGGAGGAAAGCACCGCCGCCAGGAACAGCACGCGGACTGCGATCTGGAACCAATTCAGGTCCTCGCCCGTCATCTGCCGATACCTTCGTAAAGAAGGTCAAAGACAGGTGGACTGAAACGTTCCTCAGTCGAGCCAAGCGCGGGAGACAGCAGCGTGAACGAGAGCGTGAACGACGACAGCGGGCGCAATCAGGCGCCGAACCAAGACAAGGCCGCGGCGCCGCCGCGCAAGTCCGCCAACAAGCGCGCGCCGCTCGTCGACAATCTGATCGACATGGTGGTGGACGGTGCGGTCGAGATCACCAAGGTCGCCGCCAAGCGCGCGGTGCGCCGGCTGGTCAGCGGCCCAGTCAAGGCCACGGTGACGAAGGCTGCGGCACGCGCCGGCCTCGCCGAGTTCACCAAGCCGCTCGCCAAGCCCTCGCCGAGCAAGGGCAAAACGACCTCGCAGGCAGGTGCAGCGTCCGGCAGGAAGAAGCCTGCGAAGACCGCGGCGAAGTCGGCCGCCAGCAAGTCTGGGGCTTCCAAGGCAAAGACTTCGAAGGCTAGCACTTCGAAGGCCAAAGCTGCGAAGGCCAAAGCTGCGAAGGCCAAAGCTGCGAAGGCAAAGACCGCGACATCAAAGACGGCAAAGGCTTCGAGCGCGAAATCCAGGACGACGAAGTCTGCGGCTTCGAAATCAAAGGCCAAGAGCGCGAAGACGGCAAAGACGAACAAGCGGTGAGAGGCGAGAACGTTAGTTCGACGTCATTGCGAGCGAAGCAATCCAGCGTCTCGCAGCGCGCTGGATTGCGCCGCCGCTGATATTATACGCCGCGTTCGATCGGCTGTTCGACGGCACCGCCGGCTTCGGCCCAGTCTTTGAAGGCGCCGAGGTTGAAAACCTTTTCGTAGCCGAGATCCTTCAGCACCTTGCCGGCCAACGCCGAGCGGCCGCCGGAGGCGCAGTACACGATCACCGGGCGATCCTTGGCGAGGTGCTTGTCGTGCAACGGCGAATCCGAATCGGCGCGGAATTCCAGCATGCCGCGCGAGATGTTGACGGCACCGGCAATCTTGCCGGTGTTGCCGACTTCCGGCGCATCGCGGACGTCAATCACCAGCGCGCCCTGCTCGATCAGATGCCGTGCGTCGTCGACGCTCACCCGCGGCACGGCGGCGTTGGCGGCTTCCATCATCTGCTTCAACGTGGTCATGGCAGTCTCCTGTTGGGTATGGCTCAGCGGATCAGCCAGCGCGGCGTCGCCGCCGCATAGTCGATCCAGGCATTGCCGAACCGAATCGCGAGATGGCGCTCCTCGCGGCGAATTGCCAGCCGGTCGACCAGCACCGCCATCAACAAAGCCAGCGGCACGAACCAGCCATTGCCGGCGGCGAGCCCGATGCCGATCAGCAGCAACGTATTGGCGAAATAGATCGGGTTGCGGCTGAAGCGGAACGGGCCCCAGGTCACCAGCCGGTCGGCGGCGCGGTGCGGCAGGATGTTGGTGCGGGCGGCCCGCATCGTCAGGATCGCCCAGCCGTCGATCGCGAAGCCGAGCGCGGCGACCACATAGCCGGTCCACACCACGATATCGCTGCGCGGCAAAGACAGCGGCTGCACCACGCCGAGCCCGATCGCGATCACGGCCGCGATCGCCAGCAGCATCGGCGGCCACGGCAGTCTGTTCGGGCGGGCGCCCTCGGAACCAGTCATTGCAACTCGCCGACGCACATTCGATCAGCCGAATATATCGGTGGTCATTCCGATATACCAGCCGGCCGCTTCGCGGGCCTGCTTGGCGCGGAGCTGCGGGCTCTCGTCGAGCTGCGAGGTATAAGGGTCGGACATCACGATCTTGCCGTCCTGCGGCGTATAGCGCGCGCCGTTCTTGATCGCGTCGTCGGGCGCAATGTCGCTCCAGCAATGGTTGGTGAAGCGCACTGGCATCCGGCGATCGCCGATCAGATCGGCGCGGATGATCATCGCGGCGGTCTTGCCTTCGTTGTTGGCGGCAAAGCCGGACTTCGGGAACTCGCCGCCGGTCGCAGAATCGCCGATCACATGAATCGACGGATCGATCAGCGACGCCATGGTGCCGGCATCCACCGGACAGAAACCGCTGGCATCGGCAAGCCCGGCGTCGCGGCCGAGCTTGCCGGCAATCTGCGGCGGGATGACGTTGACCAGTGCCGCCTTGTGGGTCTCGAAATCGGTGGTCACGGTCATCGCCTTCGGATCGACCGCCTTGATGCCGCCGTGGATGGTCGGGTCCTGCCACTCGATCATGCCGGAGTAATGCCGTTCCCAGCCGTCGATGAACAAGGTCTGCATCGCGAAGTGATCCTTCGCGTCGAGAATCACGATGCGGGCATTCTTGACGCCGCGGCTCTTCAGCGCGTGCGCCATCATCGAAGCGCGCTCGTACGGCGCCGGCGGGCAGCGATACGGATTGGGCGGCGCGATGATTACGATCAGCGCGCCGTCGCCAAGCGCATCGAGCTGGTTCTTCAGCAGTTGAAACTGCGCGCCGCCGCGATAGCCATGCGGCATCCGCTCGGACGCGGCTTCGGAATAGCCGGGGACCGCGTCCCAGCGGAAGTCGATCCCCGGTGACAACACCAGCCGATCATAGCCGAGCCGCGCGCCGCCTGAGGTCCGCACTTCTTTCTTATCGCGATCGATCGCCGAGACCTGATCGAACACCAGGCCGACGCCGTGCGCGGCGACGCCTTCATAACCGAACGACAGCGTTTCGAACGGTTTCAGGCCGCCGAGATACAGGTTCGAGGTGAACGGCGTGACGTAGCGACGATTGGCCTCGATCAGCGTGACGTCGATCGCATCGTTGCCGTGGCGCAGATATTTCGCGGCTGTCGCACCGCCGGCACCGCCGCCGACCACGATCACCCGCGGCTTGGCTTTGGCAATCACCGGACAGGCGAACATCGCCGTTGCCGCCGCGGCGGCGCGGATCATGCCGCGGCGGCTGATCAGGTTCGGCTTGGACACGTGGTAGCTCCGCAAATTCATGCGCAGGCCGACGCGCGAAGGCGCCGGCCCGCAGTGACGTCAGGAGAAGATGTCGGCGGTGATGCCGGCATACCATCCCATGTTCTCTTCCGAGGTCTGCAGCCGAATGCCGGCATCCTCGCCGGTTTTCGAGACGAACCCTTCGATCTCGACGATCTTGCCGTCCTTCGGCTCGTAGCGACCGCCGATCTTCACCGTATCGTCCTGCGCCACCACCGACCAGCAGGTGTTGGCATAACGCGCCGGGAAGGTTCGCGATCCTGTCAGCTCGCCGCGCACCGCATTGGCCACCACCTTGGCCTGGCTGTTGGCCGAGAATGCCGATTTCGGCATCGCGCCTGCGATCGACGCATCGCCGAGCACATAGATGTTGGGGTCGATCGCCGACTTCATGTTGGCAGCATCGATCGGGCAATAGCCGGTTTCGTTGACGAGCCCGGCTTCGCGCGCGATCTTCCCGGCCATCTGCGCTGGAATGACGTTGACCATGTCGGCCTTGATGGTCTCGAAATCGGTGGTGACGGTCATCGCCTGCGGATCGACGCCCTTGATGCCGCCGTGCATCTTCGGGTCCATCCACTCGACCATGCCCGGATAGTGCTTCTGCCAGCCTTCCTGGAACAGTGCCATCTTGGAGAATTTGTCCTTCGGATCGAGCACGATGATCTTGGACCTGTTGTGGCCCTTGGCCTTCAGCACCTTGGCCATCACTGAGACGCGCTCATACGGACCCGGCGGACAGCGATATGGATTCGGCGGCGCCACCATCACGATCGTCGCGCCGTCCTGCAGCGCGTCGAGTTGCTTCTTGACGAGCTTGGTCTGTGCGCCGGGCTTCCAGCCGTGCGGCATGATTTCAGCGACAGCTTCCGAATAGCCGGGCACCGAGTCGAACTTGATGTCGATGCCCGGCGCCATCACCAGCCGATCGTACGGCACGGCGGAGCCGTCGGCGAGCTTGACCTCCTTCTTGTCACGATCGATCGCCGCGGCGAACTGGCGAACATGCTTCACGCCGTAGCTGCCAAGCTTGTAGCCGTGGCAGATCGACTCGAACGAGCGCATATCGCCGAGATAGAGGTTGGAGTGGAAGCAGGTGACGAAGGTCTCCAGCGGCTCGATCATGGTCACCTCGACCGCGCCTTGCGAATCCCGCGCGACGTATTTCGCCACGGTGGCACCGCCCGGTCCGCCGCCGATCACCACCACGCGCGGCTTGGCCTGCGCCCGCAGCACGCCGGGCATTCCGACCACGCCCGCCGCCGCCAATAAGCCAGCCGAAAACTGCCGCCGATTGATCCTCATCTCGTCCCCTCCGATTTTGTTGCTCGACTACCGGATGTCTCCACTCCGGTCTGCGGTGCGCTCGATTTGTTGCTTTTCGATGCTGCCGAAGTAGCTCGCGAGCGCCGCGATCTCTTCGTCGTTGAACTTGGCGGCGATCGCCCGCATCACCGGATTGTCGCGGACCTTGTCGCGATACTCGGTGAGCGCGGCGACCAGCTCAGGCTCGTCGCGACCGACGATCGACGGGATGCCGTCGAATCGTCCGCTGATCTGATGGCAGGTGACGCATTCGCTCGACAGATACTCGCCGAGCTCGCGGTCGCCGCCGGCCTGCGCCGGACCCGCAAGCACGCAGACGAGCAGCATCGCCGCGGCGTTGAGCTGCGCCCGCAACGCAGCACGCATCTGCAGCGCCGGCCGGCGGGCGCAATCCGAGCGATCAAAATATCGGCCGAGCACGGCCATCGTTGTCCTCCCAAGACAAGGTCGTAGTGGCGTGCCGGGTTAGTTGCCGGTCTGTTTCGCCGAAAGCGCCGGCTCGATCGCCGGAGCCGCATCCGCTTTGGCTGCTGCTTTCGCGTCCAGCAGCGTATGCGTCGCCAGCGCGCCGAGCCACATCGAAGCCAGCGCCAGCCAGGCGGTCACCGCGAAAATCGAACCGCCGGTGACGCCGGCGCCGACCGCGCAGCCGCCCGCCAGCATGCCGCCGAAACCCATCAGGAACGCACCGGCCGCGTAGCGACCCATGCTCAGCCCGTCATGGAAGCCCTGCAGCTTCCAGTCACGGCCGATCAGCGCGGCGAGCAGCGAGCCGGCGAACACGCCGGGCACCAGCCCGATGTCGAAGCCGAGCGGCACGGAGGGCGAGTTGATCAGCCCCATCAGCGTATCGGCCGAGGGCCCCGTGAAGCTGACGCTCTTGATCTGGGTCGGCGCGAATGAATGCTGCGCCAGAATGTAGGTGACCAGCCAGCCGCCAGTGACGGCGAGACCGACCCCGATCGCGGCGATGCCGGTGATGATGCCGATCCGGTTGCGCCAGCCGAGCCACAGCGCCCACACCAGCAATGCGACGCCGAAGGCGGCGCCGATCACCGGACCGGCATGAACCACGGTGAGCAGGTTGCGCGACGCACCACCCGGCAGCGTCCAAAGCGAAGTGAGGAATTCACGCACCGGCGAGAGCACGCCGCGCAGCGATGCCTGCGCCACGATGGTGAGGATCAGACCGGTGACCAGCGCACGCAAGTTCCCCGTGCCGGACAACACCAGCAGCCGGCTGGCGCAGCCGCGCGACAGGATCATGCCGGCACCGAACATCAGCCCGCCGATGATCGCACCCGACAGGCTGCCGGTGGCGGCGAGCTGCCGCGCTTCGGACACGTCGAGCACGCCGGAGGTGATTGCGACCTGCGTAGCAGCGACCGCGGCGGCGAACGTCAGCAGCCACACCGCGAGCTTGGGACCGAACGAGCTTTCGGAAAACTCGATCACCGCCGAGCGCAGGCAGAACTTGCTGCGTTCGGCGGTCGCGCCGAACACCAGCCCCACCAGCAGACCGCCCGCGGTCAGCAGCGTGGTTTCGCCGAAGCGCTCGATGAGAAGGTCGAG
Organism: Rhodopseudomonas palustris; assembly: GCF_013415845.1. Lineage (NCBI taxonomy): Bacteria > Pseudomonadati > Pseudomonadota > Alphaproteobacteria > Hyphomicrobiales > Nitrobacteraceae > Rhodopseudomonas > Rhodopseudomonas palustris. The sequence continues at coordinate 4,896,965 of NZ_CP058907.1, forward strand.
ATCCAAAAGAAGCGTTCCTCGTCTTTGCGGCACGCTCGACTGTGACCCGTCGTCGGTTCGTCTTCGTTCTTCCAAACAGCGGCCGCGGAACGACAGATTGTCCTCCGCACGCGCCGATCGACATTGATCTGGCGCAACCGAACTAATCAACCAGCCGTACGCTGGTGCAATTACTTGACGTACGCCACGCGGGAACCACGGCGCACGTCACCGCGTATCAATCCACTTTCGGCCCGGCCTTTTCGTCAGGCGTGACATCGACTGCGATCGCGCGGCCGATCACCTTCGGGGCAGGCCCGCAATCCTTCATGCACGGATTCTTGTTCCAGAACGCCTTCTCGGCCGTATCGCGATCGTCTTCATAGAAGCCGTCGGCGTTCGGCATCTTCACCTTGGCGAGGTTGTTTTGGTTCAGCTCGAAGTCCTGATCCTTGATGACGTCGTTCATGTTGAGGATGTACGCCGTCAACGCGTAGATCTCGTCATTGCTGAGCGAGCGCGCGTTGCCGAACGGCATCGCGTGGCGGACGTAGTCGTACACCGTGGTCGCGTCCGGCCAATACGAGCCGATGGTCTTGTCAGGACGATCCGCCTTCAGCGTGCCGTGACCGCCGGACAGAACCGGATAGCGGCCGACGCCTTCGCCGAATTCGCCGTGGCAGGTCGAGCACTTCTCCTGGAATAGCGCATCGCCTTCCTTGGCGGTGCCGCGCCCCGGCGGCAGCCCTTGCCCGTCAGGACGGACATCGATGTCCCAGGCCGCGATCTCTTCCGGCAGCGCCGGGCGGCCCAGACCGAGCTTCACCGACGCGGGCGGCGCAATCGGCACTGCGGCTTGCGCCGGCGCTTTCGCTTCCTTCACCGTGTCCTTGGCCTTGTGACCCCGCTTGTGTTCGGCACCGGCCTGCGCCAGCGGCAGCGTCATCACGGCTACGACAGCGAACCCAGCGAGAGCCTTAAGCGATTTCGACATTTTCGGTCACTCCGTCGGGATGCACGAGCCAGGTCTGGATGCCGTTGTTGTGGTACACGGAATTGACGCCGCGGATCTTGCGCAGCTCCGCCTTGGTCGGCTGCACGTAGCCTGTCTCGTCAATCGCGCGCGATTGCAGCATCAGCTCTTCGCCGTTCCAGTCGAAGTCGACGTAGAACCGCACGATCGATTTGTTCAGCACCGGGCCGTCGATCCGCGCCTCGTACCAGTTGCGTCCGCCGTCCATCGAGACGTCGACGCGCTTGACGGTGCCGCGCCCGGACCAGGCAATGCCGGTGAGCACGTTGCGGCCCTTGAATTTCAGCGGCATCTGCGGCGACGGGCTGGTGATCACGCTCTTGGCGTCCATCACGAAGGTATGCTTGCGCGCACGGCCGTCCGACATCAGGTCGGTGTACTTCGAGGTCTCTTCGCGGGTCTGCCACGGCATGTCGCCGACTTCGATCCGGCGCAGCCACTTCACCCAAAGATTGCCCTGCCAGCCGGGGATCACGGCGCGCAGCGGATAGCCGTTCTCCGGACGCAGCGCCTCGCCGTTCATCGCATAGGCGATCATGACGTCGTCGAGCGCCTTCTCCAGCGGCAGCGACCGATCCATCCCGGCAGAGTCAGCGCCTTCGAGCAGCAACCATTTGGCGTTGGACTTCACGCCTGCCTGCTCGAGCAGCGTCTTCAGCGTGACGCCGGTGTACATCACGTTGTGGATCATGCCGTGGGTGAACTGGCAGCCGTTGAGCTGCGCGCCGCGCCACTCCATGCCGGAGTTCGCCGCGCATTCCAGGAAGTAGATCTTGTTGACGCGCGGCATCCGCTTGATGTCGTCCATGGTGAACACCAGCGGTGTGTCGACCAGGCCATGGATCATCAGCCGGTGCTGCGCCGGATCGATCTCGGCGACGCCGCCGTGATGCCGTTCGAAGCACAGGCCGGACGGCGTGATGATGCCGTCGAGGGCATGCAGCGGTGTGAAGTTGACCGAGGACTCCGGCGACGCGGTGAGCCACGACACGTCGCGGCGGATCACGTCCTTCTCAAATTTCGACGGCACGCCGTAGGGACGCTTGTCGACGCCGTCGCCGAGATAGCGATTCCAATCCTGGATCTCGGTGATCGCTGGATCGGGCTTGGCCGCCTCACCGGCTTTGGCCGCGAGCGAGGGCAGCATCGACCCAGCACCGGCAAGACCAGCTGCACCAAGCCCCGCCGCGCCGAGAAACCGGCGGCGGTTGAGGACGTCGGATGTGGGCTTTTCACTCATGCCGCTAGCCTCTTTTTCATTGCGATACGTGAATGTGTGGAACACACCGGTCCGCTGCTCCGGCGCGCATCAGGCGCCGGAGACTTTGACCGCGCTGTTGGGTTCGATCTTCACCGGGCCGGCGCTGGCGACGTGCTTCTCCAGCACCTCCCAGATCGGCGGACCTTCGGTGCCCTGATTGACGCTGGCCCAACCGGACACCGTGTACTTCTTCGACGCCTCGATCGGCTTGCCGGTTGCCAGATGCGTCATGTTGGAGATGCGCGAGCCCATCTCCTTGGAGATGTCGATCGCGTAGCCCATGCCGCCAGTGCGCACCATGTCGCCGCCGCCCTGATAGTAAGGGTCGGGATGGAAGATGTTGTCGGCGATGTCTTCGAGCACGTTCTTGAGCTGCTCGCCGGTCATCTCGGTGCGGTAGCAGTTCGGATAGGTGATCGCGGTGGCGTTGGTGATCGCCTCCCAGGTGATGCCCTCTTCCGGCAGCAGTGTGCCGCCCCAGCGGAAGCCCGGCGACAGCGCGATTTCGGTGTCGCGCTGCTTCAGCATCGCGTCGCAGATCAGATCATCGAAGGTGCCGTTGAAATTGCCGCGGCGATACAGCAGCGAGTCGGTCTTGCCGACGACGCGGGCGAGATCCTTGGCATAAGGCGCACGCAGCTTCTCGACCAGCTTGGCCATCTCCAGATCCGGCGCGATCGCATCCGCAAACACCGGCATCAACTTGAAGCGGATGTCGGCGACCTTGCCGCCGTCGACCTTGATGTCGAGCCGCGACACGAACTTGCCGTGCGAGCCCGACGCCACCAGCACGGTGTCGCCGACCTTGATCACGCCTGGCATCGCGTCATGGGTATGGCCGGTGAGGATAACGTCGAGCCCCTTCACCCGGCCGGCGAGCTTGCGATCGACGTCGAAGCCGTTGTGCGACAGCAGCACCACGATCGCGGCGCCCTCGGCGCGCGCATCGTCGACCTGTTTCTGCATGTCCTCCTCGCGGATGCCGAACTCCCAGTTCGGAAACATCCAGCGCGGATTGGCGACCGCGGTGCGCGGCAACGCCTGGCCGATCACCGCGATCTTGACGCCGCCGCGCTCGAATATCTTGCGAGCCTCGAACACCGGCTCCTGCCATTCGATATCGCGGACGTTCTGCGCCAGGAACGCGAACGGCGCCTTCTCGGCGATTTCCTTGACGCGGTCGGCGCCGTAGGTGAACTCCCAATGGCCGGTCATCGCGTCGACCTTGAGCCCGGCGAGCGCATCGATCATGTCCTGACCGTTGCTCTTCAGCGAGCTCCAGCTGCCCTGCAGCGCGTCGCCGCCGTCGAGCAGCAGTACCTTGTCGGCGCCGCGCTCGGCGCGGATCGCCTTGACCAGCGTGGCGATCCGGTCGAAGCCGCCCATCTTGCCGTAGTTGCGGGCAAGCAAGGTGAAGTCGTCCGCTGTCAGCGCGAACGCATCCGGCGAGCCGGTGGCGATGTGGAAGTACTTGCGGAATTCCTCGTCCGTGAGATGCGGCGGCTTGCCCTTGACCTCGCCGACGCCGAGATTGACCGAGGGCTCACGGAAATGCAGCGGCACGAGTTGCGCGTGCGTGTCGGTGATATGCAGCAGTGTCACCGTGCCGAGCGGATCGAATTTCAGGATGTCGCCCTGGGTCAGCCGCTGCTGGGCCGCTACCCGCCCGATCGGCCCCAGGCTGCCGGCGATCGTCAGTGCCGATGCGGCGGCCGTCGCCTGCAGGAATTCCCGCCTCGAGATCATCGTTTCATCCCTTGCTTCGCGCCGCGTTGGGCACCGCCGCCGTGACAGGCGACCGTTGGTTCGGCCGCAGATCCTCGTTCCGGGAGCCGATCCGGCTCCCGGTGGTCTACGGCGGATAGTTACGTCGTGACGTTGGTCGCGATCAGGCGACGGTCAGCTTGTGCTTGGACTCGTACACCGAGCCGTCATCGTCCTTCCACAGGAAGGCAAACTCGCCTGTCTCCGACGCCTTGTAGAAGAACGACTGATACGGGTTGGCGGAGATCGCCGGATTCCACTCGGCCTCAAACACCATCTTGCCGTTGAACTGGGCCGTGAAGGTGTTGATGATCTTGCGCGGCACGATCTTGCCGGACGCGTCCTTGCGCTGACCGGATTCCATTTCGTGCGAGATCAGCGTCTTGATTTCGATCAGTTCGCCCGGCTTGGCCTGGGTCGGAACGCGGACGCGCGGAGTCGGTTTGACGGACATTTGAATTTCCTCGCCTGGATTTGTTTGCCGTTGCCGGATTAGCCGCCGCAGCCGCCGATGGTGACCTTCACGCTCGACTTGGTCGAGTACAGCTTGCCATCCGACATCTCTGCGATGCAGATGATGTTCTGGGTCTGCGCCAGCCGCATCCGGGTCGAGGCCGAAGCCTTGCCGCAGGCCGGGGTGAACTTGTAGCTGACGATGCCGGGCATCGGGTTGCCGTCGGCGAACACGTGCACGGCCTTGACGTAGTCCGCATCGGTCATCGGGCTTTCGACCTCGACGGTGATCGGCACCACCAGGCCGTTCTCGGCGATCTCCGGCACGTCGAGCTTGATCTTGCCGCTGTCGAACTTCTTGTCGCCATACAGCTTCTTGATCTCGGCATCGACCATCGCCGCATCGGCGAAGGACATCCGCGGCGCCAGGAGCGCGGCAAGGCCGGCGATGCCCGCCAGCGCCAACGCCTCGCGACGGCTCGTCTCGGTCTTCATGAACACCATTGGGCATCCTCCATCAGGGAGTCTTTCGCGTCCCTTGCCATACTAACGCTTGACGTTTGCAAGCGCGATCGGTCATGATCTGCAAACATCATTATATTGTTTTTCTTGAATGTAAAGATGCCGGGCAGCTCGCCGAGGTATCACGGCCGCAACTCACAAGACGGTCGCCGGAGGAGGGAGGACATATGAGACCCATCACCGCTCTATCGGCGGTGATCGCCGTTGTGCTCTGCACAATGCCGATCGTCGCCAAAGCGCAGGACGCCAGCGAGAAGGAAATCGAGCGTTATCGCGAGATGATTTCCGACCCGATGTCCAATCCCGGATTCCTTGCGGTCGATCGCGGCGAACAGCTGTGGGCGGAGAAGCGCGGCACCAAGAACGTCTCGCTCGAAAGCTGCGATCTCGGTCTCGGCGCCGGCAGGCTCGAAGGCGCGTTCGCGCAGCTGCCGCGCTACTTCAAGGACGCCGACCGGGTGATGGATCTGGAGCAGCGCCTGCTGTGGTGCATGCAAAACATCCAGGGGCTCGACACCAAGGACGTGGTCGCACGCCGCTTCTCAGGCCCCGGCAAGCCGTCCGACATGGAAGACTTGGTGGCGTTCATTGCCAACAAATCCACCGGCATGAAGATCGAGCCACAGCTCAGCCATCCTAAAGAACAGGAAATGGCCGCAGTCGGCGAAGAGCTGTTCCACCGCCGCGGCGGCGTGATGGATTTCTCGTGTTCGACCTGCCACGGCGCCGAAGGCAAACGCATCCGCCTGCAGGCCCTGCCCTACCTCGCCGGCCCCGGCAAGGACGCGCAAGTGACGATGGCGAGCTGGCCGACCTACCGCGTGTCGCAGAGCGCGCTACGCACGTTCCAGCACCGGCTGTGGGACTGTTATCGCCAACAGCGCTGGCCGGCGCCGGAATACGGCTCCGACGGCATCACCGCGTTGACGCTGTATCTCAACAAGATCGCGGCGGGCGGCGAACTCGCCGTACCATCGATCAAGCGCTGAGGGAGGCGACGCCATGACGAAGTTGCACGTTTCGATGCTGGCGCTCGCCCTCGGCGGCGCGCTGATCTGCGCCGCCCCGATCGCGAGCCGCGCGGCCGATCAGCCGGTCAGCAAGCCGGCCGGCGCGATGAGCAAGGCTGCCGACAAAGCGGTGGAGGCGACGAAGCCCGGCCCCTCGCCGGCTCCCGCCAAAACCGCGAGCGCCGCCTCAAAGGTCTCGCCCGAGACCGTCGATGGTTACATCAAGGCGACGTTCGGCAAGGCACCGGAAGACTGGCAGCAGCGCATCGTCCCCGACGAGACGATGCAGGCCTGCAACAAATATCGCAACGATGTGCCGCACGAAGTCGGCGATGCGATCATGAAGCGCGAGATCGCCAAGGTGGCGTATCCGGCCGACGGCAAATTCCTCGGCAATTGGAAGGACGGCGCCAAAATCGCCAATAACGGCCAGGGCGGCCAGTTCTCCGACAAGCCGGAGACGGTGCACGGCGGCAACTGCTACGCCTGCCATCAGATGGCGAAGTCGGAAGTGTCGTTCGGTACCCTCGGCCCGAGCCTCACCCACTACGGCAAGGACCGCAACTACACTGAAGCCGAGATCAAGCAGGCCTACACCAAGATCTACAATTCGCAGGCTGTGGTGCCGTGCTCGAACATGCCGCGGTTCGGCACCAACGGCTTCCTCACCGAACAGCAGATCAAGGATGTGATGGCGTTCTTGTTCGATCCGGAATCGCCGGTGAACAAGGAATAGCACCACCAAAGCCTGCGACATTGCGAGCGAACGGGTCGGCGCAACGCGCCGCCCGATGACAGGCTCCGCGAAGCAATCCAGTCCTTCATCGACACCGGATTGCTTCGTCGCCTCTCTCCTCGCAAAGACGACAGACGAGAGACAATTCCTTCTCGAACATGGAGCAGTCTGATGCTCAGTAGGATCGGATTAGTCGTAGTCGGCCTCACGCTGCTGGCCGCTCCGGCCCACGCCGACGACGCGCTGGTGACCAGCAAGTCGCTCAGCCCGGAACTCGCGCTCGACGCCGCCAAGGCGGCGCTCGGCGAATGCCGCAAGCAGGGCTTTCAGGTCGCGGTGACCGTAGTCGACCGCAGCGGCCTGCCGCAGGTGATGCTGCGCGACCGCTTCGCCGGCGCCCACACCCCGAGCACCGCGACCGGCAAGGCCTGGACCGCGGTGTCGTTCAAGACTGGCACCGGCGAACTCGCCAACATGACCAAACCGGGCATGCCGCAATCCGGCCTTCGCGACCTGCCCGGCGTCGTCGTGCTCGGCGGCGGACTGATCGTCGAGGCCGCCGGCTCGCTGGTCGCTGGCATCGGCGTCTCCGGCGCTCCCGGCGGTGAAGCCGACGAAGCCTGCGCCAAAGCAGGCATCGACGCGATCAAGGACAAGCTGGACTTCTAAACGCCACACCGAGTCATTCCGGGGCGCGCGAAGCGCGAACCCGGAACCCCGAGGTTCGTGTGCGGGGCAACTGCCAAGCTGTGCCCGCGGCAGATTCCGGGTTCGCTCGCTGAGCGCGAGCGCCCCGGAATGACGAGTTGCTACACCGGCCGTTTCAGCCAGTCGGTGAACGGCATCGACTGGTAGCCTTTTTCCCGAACATATTTAAACATCGCCAGGAATTCCGGCGGCTCGAGCAGGCCGGGAATGCGGGCGACTTCGCGGTCCTGCGGCTTCTTGGCGGCGAGACCGTCGGCGCCCTCGGGGAAGAACTGCAGCGACGGGGTGAAGCGGATGCCATAGGCCTGGGCGAACCCCTTTTCGCTCAGTTTGCTGCCGTCGAAATCGGTGACTTCGCGGGCGCCGATGTGATTGAGGTGCACGATCTCGAAATTGTCGCGGATGTAGCTTTCGATCGCTGGATCGCGCATGTGCACGTCGTGCAGCTTTTTGCAGTACGGGCAACCCTTGAGGCCCCATAGAATCGCGAAGCGCTTGCCCTTGGCAGTGGCGCCTTCGAGATCCTCCTTCAGATCGAGGAAGCTCTGCAGGTACCAGTCGAGCTGATACAGCCCGTCATCGCCGAGCACCGGCTCCGCCGCCGCTGCCGGCGCAGGCCGCAGCGACAGCGCGCCGAGCGCACCCAATCCCAGCGCGGCAATGGCGCCGCGGCGCGAGATTCCAGTCTTTGTCATCACCTGTCCTCCCTATGGCCGGGCGCCGTCAGCCGATCTCGCCGAAGGCGGGAAAGGTCTGCAGCAGCCATCCGGAAATCTTCGGCATCGCGCCGGTGAGAAACAGCACGCCGGTCAGCACCAATGCGCCGCCCATGACTTTCTCGACCGTTGCCATCTGCGCCCGCAGCCGCGCCATCAGCCGGATGAATGCGCCGGAGAACAGCGACGCCAGCAGGAACGGCAGGCCGATCCCGAGCGAATAGGCGCCGAGCAGCACCGCCCCGTGCGCCGCCGAGCCCTCGACGCCCGCGACCAGCAGGATCGTCGCCAGCACCGGTCCCACGCACGGCGTCCAGCCGAACGCGAAGGCGAGGCCGACGACGTAGGCACCGAGCAAGCCGACGCCGCGGCTGACGTTGTGAAACCGGGCCTCGCGATACAACAGGCCGATCCGGAACACGCCGAGGAAATGCAGCCCGAGCACGATAATGATGACCCCGGCCACGACGCCGAGCGCCTCGAAATGATCGGTCACCGCCTTGCCGATCGCCGAGGCGGACGCACCGAGCGCGACGAACACGGTGGAAAAGCCGAGCACGAACGCCAGCGAGGCGGCAACCACGCGCCCATCGACCGTCTTGGACGGCTGATCAGCGCCGCGCGTCAGTTGATCGAGGCTGACGCCGGCCAGGAAGCACAGATATGGCGGAACCAACGGCAGCACGCAGGGCGACAGGAACGACAGCACCCCGGCCCCGAAGGCGCCGACCAGCGAGATATTCGAAACCACCGCGTTTCCGCCCCTAGTGCATACATGCGAATTCGTCTATATGTATCATGGAATGATCGGGAAGATGCTGAAATCGACTCTCATCGGCGCGATTCTGTTGGGTGCGGCGCAGCTATCAGCTGTGGCGGCGCACGCGGCCGAGTTGGTGATGTTCGAGCGCGACGGCTGCGTCTGGTGCGCACGCTGGGATCGTGACGTTGGCCCGATCTACCCCAAGACCGATGAAGCGAAGCTGCTGCCGCTGCGTCGCATCAACATCGACCACAACAAAGATCCTGCCCTCGGACTTGCCAGTCCGGTGCGTTTTACGCCCACTTTCGTGGTGATCGACCAGGGCCGCGAGGTCGGACGTATCACCGGCTACATCAACGACGACGCGTTCTGGGGCCTGCTCGGCGCGCTCGCCGCCAAGATTGCGCCGCAGCCGCCGCGCAGTCACATCTGATCGTATCGCAACGCCAACGGAGACGTTAGCTGATCGCCATGCCACCGATCCTCGAACCCGATATCGAGACCGAACTGCGCGACGGCGCGGAGTATTCGCCCGAGCTCGACATGCTGATGCGCCGGGCGCGCAAGGCCAGCAACTTCCTCAAGGCGGTGTCGCACGAGAACCGGCTGTTGCTGCTGTGCCTGCTCGCCGAGCGCGAACGCTCTGTCAGCGAACTGGAGAACATCCTGTCGCTGCGGCAGTCGGCTGTTTCGCAGCAGCTCGCACGGCTGCGCTACGACGGCATGGTCGACACCAGGCGGGATGGTAAGACCATTTACTACAGCCTGGCCAATGACGACGTCCGTCGCGTGATCTCGGTGATCTATGATATCTTCTGCTCGTCCGCGCGGGACGGCCAGAAGTAAGCCCTCCCTCGCGGCACGCTAACAACAAGCGAACGCGGACGCGTATCGGACGTCTGCGCGCAAACGAGGGAACCCCATGCAGGACGCATCCGCCTGGATGCTCGCGTTGGCCGGCCTGTGCGTCGGCGTCACCGCCGGTTTCTTCGTGCGGCTGGCGCGGCTGTGCTCGTTCGGCGCAGTGGAAGATGCGCTGATGGGCGGCGACACGCGTCGCCTGCGGATCTTCGGTCTCGCGCTCGGCATCGCGCTGCTCGGCACCCAGGCACTGGTGATCGCGGGCCAGCTCGATCCCGGACAATCCAACTACACCGCCCCGGCGCTGCCGTTGATTTCGATCGCGATCGGCAGCGTGCTGTTCGGCATCGGCATGGCGTTCGTCGGCACCTGCGGTTTCGGCTCCCTGGTGCGGCTCGGCGGCGGCGATCTGCGCAGCTTCGTGGTGATCCTGGTGCTCGGCGGCGCCGCCTATGCGACCCTGCGCGGCATGTTCTCCGGCTTCCGCATCACCGTGCTGGAACGTTTCGCCATCACGATGCCGGAGGGCGTCAACACCGACCTCGCGGCACTGACGCAGCATCTGTCCGGCATGGATTTGCGCGCGGTGATCACCGCGCTCGGCGGCGGCGTGCTGTGCTTGATTGCGCTCGGCGACAAGCGGCTACGGCGAACGCCGCGGCTCCTGGCGGCCGGCGTCGCGCTCGGCGTGCTGACGGTGGTCGGCTGGCTCGCCACCACCAAGCTCGCTGACCCATTCGCTGGGCCGGTGCATCCGCAAAGCCTGACCTTCGTCTCGACGGTCGGCAAGGCCGTCTATGCGGGGCTGCTCAACGTCGCCAATTTCGCCGACTTTGGCGTCGGCACCGTGTTCGGCGTCGTCGCAGGCGCGTTTATTGCTGCTTGGCACACCGATGAGCTGCGCTGGGAAGCGTTCGACGACGACCATGAAATGCGCCGTCACGTCGCCGGCGCAGCGCTGATGGGGTTCGGCGGCATCCTGACCGGCGGCTGCACCATCGGCCAGGGCATCACCGCCGGGTCGGTGATGGCGCTGTCGTGGCCGATCGCCATTGTCGGCATGATGTTTGGCGCCCGTATCGGCATCGCCGTGCTGGTCGACGGCTCACCGCGTGAGCTGATCCGTCGCCGGTTCGATGCCTGGCGCGAGCTTCTGCAACGGCGCCGAGCACCGGCGCTTACGGCCGCAAATAAGCCCAGCCGTCGTCCTGCAGCTCCATCAGACGCACCGCACCCGACGGCACCGCACTCGCTTGCGGAATGAGGCTGACGGCGTGACCCTCATGCTTCTCCATGCCGGTCTTGGTGTTCTCGCAGGCCGCGAATTTGATGCTGGAGGGAAACGCGCCGTCGGCGATCTGCTTGATGCGATCCTTCACCGGCGATGAGTCGGTGCGCAGCATGTGCAGACCCGGGCCGAAGGTGACGACTTCGACCTGAACGTCCTCGTTCTTGGCCTTGTAGTACTCGATGATGTTGGCGGCGTTGTTGAGCGCAAGGTTCATCACCGCGGGGTCGTTCTGATCGACTTGGATGGCGACCCGGTGCGGCTTGGCATCGGCCGCAAAGCCAGGGGCCGCAGCGGCAATCAGCAGCCCTACCGCAGCGGCAGCCTTGAACAACAACTTCATCGTACTCCTCCCGGACGTTTGTTTGACGCGCACGCTAGCCGCACCGGCTGTCGCTGTCATCAAAGGATCAGCGGGGCCAAGTGATCACGTTGCCGTCAAGTCAGATGAGATGACTTGGGTCGTCATTCCGGGGCGCGAGCGCAGCTCGCGAACCCGGAATCTCTTGTCAAGCAACCTCGAGATTCCGGGTTCGCGCGTTTCACGCGCGCCCCGGAATGACTACCCTAACTCTCACCGCGTCGCCAGCGCAGCGATGGGAGCGAAGCGGCGGATGCCGAGCGCGGCGCCACCGACGATTCCGGCCACGGCGATGAACGACGGCAGCGCCAGCGTCGACAGGCCGGTGAGGCCCTGCCCGACCGAGCAGCCATAGGCCATCGCACCGCCGGCGCCCATCAGCGCAGCGCCGACCGTTGAGCGCAGCATGTGCGGCGCCGAGGTGAAGCCCTCCAGCTCAAACCGGCCGGTGAGCAACGCTGTCGCAGCACTGCCGGCGAACACGCCGACCGCGAGCGCAACGCCGAAGCTCAGCGTCAGTCCGGTTGAGAACATCGCATATTGCAGCGTATCGGCCAGCGGCGCGACGAAGCTCAGCGACGTCGCGGGGTTCGGGTTGAACTCGTCGGCACCGAAGTAACCGGTGGCGAGCCAGCCGCCGACGACCAGCAGGCCGATCACCAAGCCGGCGGCGATCTGGCCGGTGGCGCGACGGAACGAGCGATCGGAGAATGCGAAAACCAGCAATGCACCGGCCGCGATCAGCACCGCGGCGATCTGGGCGAAGGCCTCACCGAGGCCGAGCACGCCGATCAGCGACGGCACCGAGACGTGCGGCGGCGACACCTGGGTCCATTGCAGAAACGCGAGCCGAGCAGGCGCGATCAGTCCCTTCAGAGTCATCTGCGCCGCGACCGCGATGATCCCGACCACCAGCAGCGAGCGCAGATTGCCCTTGCCGAGCAACACCAGTGCGCGCGACGCGCAGCCGTTCGCCAGCACCATGCCGAGGCCGAACATCAGGCCGCCGAGGAAGATCAGCGGGGCGGAGAACGACGGCTGCAGATACAACGACTTGCCGATGTCGACATAGCCAAGGCCGGCGATCAGCTGAGTGCCGATGATCGCGACCGCCAGCGCCACTGCGTAGCTGCGCAGCTTGCGGCCATCGTCCTTGGTCCAGTAGTCGCGCAGTCCGCTCGTCAGGCAGAAGCCGCTAAGCAGCCCGGCGACGCCGAACGCAGCGCCGATCGCGAAGCCCAGCACGATCACCAATTCCGGCATCTGCATCGACCAGTCCTCCAGCCGGCGCGCCAATTGGCCGCCGTACGCGGCTGGATGTACGCATCGCCCGGATACCGGTAAATACGGCCCGAAAATTAAGCAGGAAGTTGCAGGCGCGTTTCGGGGTGGAGAGAATCATGCTCTCCGCAGAGCTCGAAAGGCGAAATTATTCTCCCGCTCCGACGCGGAACCGGTGGCCTCTCGATCAAAGCGTCCCGACGGCCGGCGCCGCCACGATGCGCCAGCGCAGGCCGCGGCCAGCGAATTCATCGCCGATCGCATCGAGCAGGCCACGCAATTCGGCGTCTTCGGCCGTGACGACGATCTCGACCGAGAGCGTGTGGCCGCGAACCTGCTCGACCACGCTGTCGTAGTCGACATCGCGGCCGTAGCCTTCGACCTCCCGCGCCGTGAAGCCGGCGCGCGCGGTCGGCCCGTGCGACAGCATCGCGGCGATCACATCGTCCTTCAGCGTCACCGGAACCAGCAGGGTCAGCACCATAACGCTCATGGCTGAGCCTCCTGCGTTTTCGGAGCCGGAGGAATCCCGAAGCGGCGATACAGCACCGGCAGGATCACCAGCGTCAGCAGCGTCGAGGTGACGAGGCCGCCGATCACCACCACTGCCAGCGGCCGCTGCACGTCGGCGCCCGGACCGGTAGCGTAGAGCAGCGGCACCAGGCCGAACCCGGTGATGCTGGCGGTGAGCAGGATCGGCCGCAGCCGCCGCTGCGCGCCGAGCTCGACGATCTGATCCGGCGGCAGCCCCTGGCCGCGCAGCATGTTGAAATACGACACCAGCACCAAACCGTTCAGCACCGCGATGCCGAGCAGCGCGATGAAGCCGACCGAGGCTGGCACCGACAGATATTCGCCGGTGATCAGCAGGCTGAACACGCCGCCGATCAGCGCGAACGGGATGTTGATGAACACCAGGAGCGACTGCCGCAGCGACGAGAAGGTGACGAACAGCAGCAGGAACACCAAGGCCAGCGCGATCGGCACCACGATGCCGAGCCGAGCCGCGGCGCGCTGCTGGTTTTCGAACTGGCCGCCCCAGACGATGCTATAGCCTTCCGGCAGCTTGACCTTGGCGGCGACCGCGGCTTTGGCCTCGTCGACGAAGCCGACCAGGTCGCGGCCCGACACGTTGCTCATCACCAGCGCCAGCCGCTTGCCGTTCTCCCGGTCGATTTTCACAGGCCCGTCGATCCGCTCCAGCTTGGCGACGTTGGCGAGCGGCACCGACTTGCCGTCGGCGAGCACCAGATTGATGCCGGCAAGCCGCGCCGGGGACTCGCGGAGCGACTCGGTGCCGCGGATCAGCACCGGCGTGCGGCGGCCTTCTTCGACCACGATGCCGGCCTGACGGCCTTCGATCTGGGTGCGGAGCGCCTCGGTGAGCGCGTCGACGTCGAGCCCGAGCCGGCCGGCCTGCAGCCGGTCGATGCCCACATTGTAGTATTCGAACCCTTCGTTCAGCGCGGTGCGGACGTCTTCGGCGCCCTTCAGCGTCTTCAACGTTGCGGTGATCTGTTCGGCCAGCCTGTTGAGCGTCGGGATGTCGGTGCCGAAAATCTTCGCCACCACGTCGCCGCGAGCGCCGATGATCATCTCCTGCACCCGCATCTCGATAGGCTGGGTGAACGAGAAGCCGATGCCCGGGAAGCCGGCGAGCGCCTTGCGCAGCTCGCCCAACAACCAGTCTTTATCGTGCGGCCGGCGCCACTCTGCCTCGGGCTTGAGGATGATGTAGGTGTCGGTCTGGTTGAGGCCCATCGGGTCGAGGCCGAGTTCGTCAGAGCCGACGCGGGCCACGATGCTCCTGACCTCCGGCACCGCGCTCATCACCGCCTGCTGAATCCTGAGATCGAGATTGACGCTCTCCTCAAGCCCGATCGACGGCAGCTTCTCGACGCTGATGATCGGCGTGCCTTCTTCCATCGTCGGCATGAAGATCTTGCCGAGTTGCGCATAGGCGAACACGGTGGCGACCAGCGCCAGCGCCGACACCGCCAGCACCGCCTTCTCATGATGCAGGGCAAACCGCAGCACCGGCATGTAGCCGGCGCTGATCTTGCGCACCAGCCAGGTGTCGCCGTGACCGGCGGTCTTCAGCAGCAGCGACGCCAGCACCGGAATCACAGTGAGCGCCAGCAGCAGCGACGAGCCGAGCGCAAACACGATCGCCAGCGCCACCGGGATGAACAGCTTGCCTTCCAGCCCCTGCAGTGTCAGCAGTGGCAGGAACACGATGACGATGATGCCGATGCCCGAAGTGACCGGCACCACGACTTCGCGCAGAGCCTGGTAGATCCGATGCAACAGCGGCACCTGCGCGGCGTGCCGATCATGCGCCAGATGCGACACGACGTTTTCGACCACAACCACCGCGGCGTCGATCAGCATGCCGATCGCAACTGCGAGACCGCCAAGGCTCATTAGATTGGCCGACATTCCGGCCCAGCGCATCAGCACGAAAGTGGCGAGCGCCGACAGCGGCAGCGTCAACGCCACCACAAGCGCGGCGCGCCAGTCGCCGAGGAACAGGATCAACAGCACGATCACCAGCACCACGGCTTCGAGCAGCGATTTCGACACCGTGCCGACGGCGCGGCCGACCAGGTCGCCGCGGTCGTAGAACACGTTCAGCGTGACGCCCTTCGGCAGCGTCGGCTCCAGCTCCTTGAACTTGGCGCGAACGCCTTCGACAACGTCACGCGCATTGGCACCGCGCAGTCCGAGCACCAGCCCCTGAACCGCTTCGCCCTGGCCGTCGCGCGTCACCGCGCCATAGCGGGTGATGCTGCCGATCCGCACCTCGGCGACATCGCGCACCCGCACCATGCCGCCTTCACGCGAGGCCAGCACGATATCGCGCAAATCATCGAGCGTGCGGACTTGGCCGTCGACGCGGACCAGCAGCACCTCTTCGCCGGCCGATAGCCGGCCGGCGCCGCCATTGCGGTTGTTCTTCTCGATCGCCTTCTCCAGCATATCGATGGTGATGCCGTGCGAGGCCATCGCCAAATTGTCGGGCACGATCTCGAAGCTGCGGACGAAGCCACCGAGCGAATTGACGTCGGCGACGCCGGGCAGCGTCCGCAACGCCGGACGGATGGTCCAGTCGAGCAGCGTCCGCCGTTCGGCCATCGTCAGGTCGCCGCCTTCGATGGTGAACATGAACATCTCACCGAGCGGCGTGGTGATCGGCGCGAGACCTCCGGTCAGACCGTCGGGCATATCCTTCATCGCCGAAGCGAGCCGTTCGGCGACCTGGTTGCGGGCCCAATAGATGTCGACGCCGTCGGCGAAATCGATGGTGACGTCGGCGAGGCCGTATTTGGTGGTCGAGCGCAGGATGGTTTTGTTGGGGATGCCGAGCATCTCGAGCTCGAGCGGCATCGTCACCCGGGTCTCGACCTCCTCGGGCGTCATACCCGGGGCCTTCATGATGATCTTGACCTGGACCGGCGAGACGTCCGGGAACGCGTCGATCGGCAGATGCCGGAACGCCAGCACACCGGCGCCGATCAGCAGCAGCGTGGCCAGCACCACCAGCAGGCGATGCGACAGCGAGAACTCGACGAGACGGGTCAGCATTTACTCGACCCCGCCGAGTCCCTGCCAGGCGCCCTTCAGCGCGGCGATGCCACGCACCGCAATCCGCTCGTCGCCGCGAAAGCTGCCGCTGACCACCGCGAATTGGGGAAGCTCCTCTCGGATCTTCACCGGCGTGGCGACAAAGCCGCCGTCGGTCTGCACGAACACGAACGCGTCCTTGCCCCGCCGCACCATTGCGCCGCTGTGCACGCGCCATTCGGCCGAGCCGCTGGTGATAGGGGCGATCTGCGCCTCGACCACCTGGCCGGGCCGCAAGTCCGTATCGGGCTCGTCGAACTGGGCGCGGACGATCACGGTCTGCGAGGTCGGCTCGACGCTGGAGCCGATCGACACCACCTTGCCGATGCAATCATGGCCGCGCAGCGTGACGCGGGCGCTGACCGCGAAATCCTCCGCCCGCAGCGCCGGCACCTGGATTTCGGCCCACAGCGGCGCGAGCTGCACCAGCTTGAACACCAGCGCCAGCGCCTCGACGGTCTGGCCCGGCGTGGTCGGGCTTTCCAGCACCACACCGTCGATCGGCGCGATCAGGGTCAGCCTGGGGTCGAGCTTCTGGCTCGCCGCCAGCTTCTCGACAGAAGCTTCGGTCATTCCGTAATGCAGCAGTGCCTGGCGACGCTCGGCCGCGGTGGCGCGGGCCTGTTCGTATTCGCTCTGGGTAACGATGACCTGCTTCTTGGTCACCGCGCCATAGGGCGCAAGCTGCTCCTCGCGGTCGAGATTGGTCTTGAGCAGCCGCTCCTTGTTGTAGGCGACGAGATATTCGGCCTGGGCATTGGCGAGCGCAGGGCTCTGGATCTCGGCCAGAAGATCGCCGGCCTTCACGACTGAATCAGTGCGCACCAACAGCCGCTCGATCCGGCCGCCGAGCGGCGCGTTCATCAGCCGGCTGCGATCCGGCGGCACCGCGATCTTGCCGGGGAAGCTGAGCCCGGCGGCGGCTGGCTGCTTCTCCAGCGGCGAGGTCTCGATCCCGACACGCTCGGCCTGCTGCTTGGAAATCGACAGTTCGTCGCCGGCATGCGCAGTCGCGCACGCCAGCATAGCGGCCATCAGCAAAGTCGGAATCGTCGAGAGGCGGAGCATGGGTCTGTCACTGGCACCTGTGCCGGCCTGGGATGCCGGACGCGCCGGCTCCCCGCAGCCGCCGCAACGAGCTGCTCTCCTATGCTACCGCGGCTGACAGGTTGCTGACAGGCCCATCCGCCGCCAGCGTCAACGGCCGGTTTGCGCCGGCAGAAGCTAACCGCCAGTGATTCTCAGCAAGCTCCAGGCGGCCCCTCAGGCCGCGCGCTGAGCCAGCATGTCGGCGCGGACCCGGGCGAGATAGTCGCGTATCCGGTGCGCCAGCGTCTCCGACTGCGACGACAAATGGGTCGAGGCCGTCATGGTCGAGGCGGCGTATTGCTCGGTATCGCGGGCGCTTTCGGTGACGGTCTGGATACTGCCGGTGATTTCGCTGACGACGTCGTAGGCTTGCTCAATGTTCTTGGCGATATCGGCCGTGGCGGCTGATTGGGCTTCAGCGGCGCCGGCGACAGCCGCCGTGATGTCATCGACCTCGGTCATCACCGCGCCGATCTCGCCGATCGAACGGCTGACGAGGTCGGCGGCACTATGGACGTGCTCGACTTGAGCCTCGATCTCGCCGGTGAACTTGGCGGTCTGTTCGGCCAGAGCCTTCACTTCGGCGGCGACCACCGCAAAGCCGCGACCGGCCTCGCCGGCGCGCGCCGCTTCGATCGTCGCGTTCAGCGCCAGCAGGTTGGTCTGGCCGGCGATCACTTCGATCGACTTCACCACCTCCGCGATCCGCTCGGCGACGCTACGCAGGCTGGCAACGTTGGCGGCAGCTTCCGACACCCGGCTCACCGCGCGGCCGACCACTTCGGCCGAGCGCCCTATTTCGGCGCCGACCTCGCGGGCACTCGCCGATAGTTCGGTGGTGGCGGCGGCGACGCTGCGCATGTTGCTGCTGGCGTGCTCGGCCGAGGCGGCGACCGTGGTTAGGCGCTCGCGGGTGAGCGAAGCGCCGCTGGTCAGGCTGCCGGCGGTGTCGCGCATGCCGCGGGAATCCTCGTCGAGCGACGACACCACACCGGTGACAGCATTCTCGAGCTGCTCCGCCTGCTGAGCGAACGTGTTGATCCGCTGTTCAATGCTGTCGGTGGCGGCATTGATGGTCTTGGCGCCGCGCAGCAGTGCGCCGTGCAAGCCGCCGGGCAGGATGCGGCGGAAGTAACGACGGTGCTGCACCGCGTCCATCGCCGCGGTCGCCTCGCGCACGAAAGCGTCGCAACCGTCGATCACGTCGTTGACGGCGCGCAGCATGTCGCCGGTGCGGCCATTGTCGGGAATGCGCAAGATGCGGGCTTCGAAGTCACCGGCGGCAATTCGTAGGCAGACCTCGCGGGCCTGGCTGATCAGCCGCGTGGTCTGCACCATGCGATAAAGCGCCAGACAGCTCGCCAGGATCGCAAAGCCCTGAATCGTCATCGCCGCCGGGCGATAGTCCAGCGCCTCCAACGCCAGCGCGATCGACGATGCGATGATGATGACGGCGAGGTTAAGCTGCGCTTTGGAGAGCGAACATAAGTTCGTCATAGCTGACTTTCTTGGAGGCGACGAAATCCGTCAGCGCCTTGAGGCCGGCCTCGACCGCCTGCTTACCGTTGGCGTGACCCTGCTCGACCCGCAGCACCTCGGCGTAGAGCGGCGCGATCGCATTGGCGACCACGCTCGGATCCGGCGTGCGACGGTTGGAGTGATAGGCGACGATGTTGCCGTGCTCGTCGAATGACGGCGTGATGTGCGCGAACACCCAATAGTGGTCGCCGCTGCGCGCCATGTTCTTGACGTAGCCGAAGATCTCGCGGCCCGCCGCGATCGTGTCCCACACCAGGCGGAACACCGCGCGCGGCATGTCGGGATGCCGGATGATGCTATGCGGCTGGCCGAGCAGTTCCGCCTCGTTGTAGCCCGCGATGTGGCAGAACGTGCTGTTGGCGTAGGTGATGCGGCCCTTCAGGTCGGTCTTGGAGACGATCAGCTCACCCGCCGGAAAGAACACTTCCTTGCCGGTCGGGCGGATTTCGACAGCCATCGCCTTTCTCCTTGGAGGGAACGCCTCTGTTTTAGGTAAGTTCAGGGGTTTGACTTTGTCTTAAAGCCTACGCCTCACGTCATGCCTATCGGCCAAATAAGTATTCGTACGTGGCCGCTCAATGGAACCCGATGCATGGTCGACGATCAGTTCGCCGGCCACGCTTAGCTCACGCGGCTCGTTGTTCGACGAGTTCCTTGCGGACCTGACCGAGATAACCGTTGATCTGCTGGGCAAGCTGCTCCGACTGCGAAGACAGCTGCGCGGAGGTCATCATCGTCGACGCCGCCGCGCGTTCGTTGTCTTCGGCATTGCCGGCGAGCACATGGATCGTTTCGGAGATCTCGCGCACCACAGCAAAGGCCTCGTCGATGTTGCGGGCGATCTCGGCGGTCGACTGCGACTGCGCGCCTGCTGCACCGGCGACCTGCCGGGTGATGCTGTCGATCTCCGCGATGACCGTGCCGATCTCGCCGATGGAACTGCTGACCGCACCGGCCGCGCCGTGAACCTCGCCGACCTGCGCTTCGATCTCGCCGGTGAATTGTGCGGTCTGCGACGCCAGCGCCTTGACCTCATGCGCCACCACGGCGAAGCCGCGGCCGGCGTCGCCGGCGCGCGCCGCCTCGATCGTGGCATTGAGCGCAAGCAGATTGGTCTGGCTGGCGATCGCCTGGATCGCCTTGACCATCTCACCGATATTGTTGGCGACCTGCTGCAGCGCATCGACATTGCCGCTGGCCTCGCCGACGCTGCTCACCGCGCGCGCCACGATCTCGGCGGAGCGATCGATCTCGGCGCGCACACCGCTGGCGCTCGACGTCAGCTCCGACGTCGCCGACGCAACCGACTGCATATTGGCGGCGGCCTGTTCGGACGCCGCGGCAACCGAAGCCAGCCGCTCGCGCGCAGACGAAGCGCCGACCGTCAGCGTGCCGGCGGTGTCTTTCATTTCGGCCGAGCCCTGATCGAGCGCGGAGACGATCGCGCTCGTGGTCACCTCCAGCTCCGCGGTGCGACCTTCGAAGCTCTTGATCCGCCGCTCGATATTTTCGGCGGCAGTGTTGATGGCGCCGGCACCGTGCAGCAGCGCGCCGTGCAGTCCGCCCGGCAGAATGCGGCGGAAGTACTTGTTGTGATGCATCGCAGTCATTGCCGCGGTCGCCTCGCGAACGAAGGCGTCGCAATCGTCGATCATGTCATTGATGGCGCGCAGCAGCGTGCCGGTGCGGCCGTCATCCGGAATGCCGAGGATCCGCGCTTCGAAATCGCCGTCGGCGATGCGGCGGCAGACGTCGCTGGCCTCGCCGAGCAGCCGCCGTGTCTGGCTGATGCGGAATAGCGCCAGCCCGGCGAACACCATCACGACGCCTTGGATCGCTAGCGCGGCGACGTAGTACTCGAACACGCCGCACACCACCGCCGCGCCCGCGGCAACGATCAATCCGGCGACGTTAAGCCGCGCTTTTGAGAGAGAACATAAGTTCGTCATAGGAGGCCTTCCGGGAAGCGACGAAATCGGACAGCGCGAGAGAGCCGGCGGACAACGCGTCTTTGGCGTTGCGGTGGCTACGCTCGGTGCGGAGGATGTCGGCGTAGAGCGGGATGATCGCGCCTTCGAGCACGCCGCGATCCGGCGCGCGCCGGTTGGAGTGATAGCCGACGATCCGCCCCGCACCGTCGAACGACGGCGTGACGTGCGCGAACACCCAATAGTGGTCGCCGTTGCGCGTCATATTCTTCACATAGGCGAAGATCTCGCGGCCCTGCTGCACGGCGTCCCACAGCAGCTTGAACACCGCGCGCGGCATATCGGGATGGCGGATGACGTTGTGCGGCTGGCCGATCAGCTCGGCCTCGCTGTAGCCGGCGACATCGCAGAACAGGCGGTTGGCGTAAGTCAGCCGCCCTTTGGTGTCGGTCTTGGAGACGATCAATTCAGAAGCTGGGAAGAAGGCCTCCCGTCCGCTCGGCGTGACGTGGCGCATAGATGACCTCGATGGAACTCATTTGCGCCTGCTCGTTATTCGCAGAACAGTTGCGAATGGGTTTATTCCACTAAAGGTGAATTACTAAAGTTCACATTATTGACGTAGGCGCCATTCCGATACCGTTTCTGGACAACCTTGAGCGACCACGACGTCGATATAGGTATTTTAATGCCTCAACCACCGAGGCCGTGGGCGATCACCTTGCGCATCAGATTGGGCAAAGCTTCGTCCGACAGCGTCGAGATCTGCGTCCAGCGCATGCCGGTGGGGGCTCGGGTGCCGGCCGAGGCATGCGCCACATACACGGCCAGCTCCAGCGGGAAGTGCGTGAACACATGGCTGACGACGCCGGCCTTGCGATACCAGCGGGTGACGCCTTTCAGAGCGGGCGCCTGCGCCTTGGCGGCGGCTTCGTCCTGATCGGGCAACCAGTCGGAGTTCGGCACCTCGGTCATGCCGCCGAGCAGGCCCTTGGCGGGGCGGCTGCGGACCAGCACCTGATCGCCGCGGATCACCACGAAGGCGGCACCGCGGCGCAGCGTCCCGGTCTTCTTCGGCGCCTTGCGCGGAAAGCTCTCGGCGTCGCCGCGCAGCCGTGCGGCGCAGCCCTGCATCAGCGGGCACAGCGCGCAGGCCGGCTTCTTCGGCGTGCAGATGGTGGCGCCGAGATCCATCAGCGCCTGGGCGCTGTCGCCGGCGCGGGACGGGCCGAGCAGCGTTTCGGCCAGCGCCTTGATGCGCGGCTTGACCTTCGGCAGTTCGTCCTCGACCGCGTACAGCCGCGACACCACCCGCTCGATATTGCCGTCGACCGGCATCGTCCGGCGGCTGAACGCGATCGCGGCGATGGCGGCGGCTGTGTAGGGCCCGACGCCGGGCAGCGCCCGCAGCCCCTCTTCGGTGTCGGGAAAGCCGCCGCCGTGCTGACGCGTCACCGCCACCGCGCAGGCGTGCAGGTTGCGGGCGCGTGAGTAGTAGCCGAGCCCGGCCCACATCTTCAGCACGTCGTCGAGCGAGGCCTCGCCCAGCGCCGTCACGGTCGGCCACCGCGCCATGAACTTGTCGAAATACGGCCCGACCGCACGAACGGTGGTCTGCTGCAGCATGATCTCCGACAGCCACACCGCATAGGGATCGGCGGTCGCGCCGGGCGGCGCCCGCCACGGCAGGGTGCGGCGATGCCGGTCGTACCAGGCGAGCAGCGCGGCGGGCCGCGCGCGCAATAAAGCGTCGCTGGTGTCGTGCTCTGCTGTGATGACCGGGGATTGTTTCCGCCGCGGCGCCGCGCCTGCTAGACTCATGGGCGGTATCGTCGCAAAGCGTCCCTGCATGAGCAAGCCCGGCCCGATCTCCGCCAAGCCACTGTCCGGCCTGTTGGGCGCAACGCTGTCCGAAGCGTTCGCCAAGCAGGGCTTTGCGGCGCGCGAACTGGTGACGCGCTGGGCCGAGATCGCCGGCCATCAGATCGCGGCGCATTCCGAGCCGCTGAAGATGCAGTGGCCGCGCCCGGTCGACGGCCAGCCGGTGGAACCGGCAACGCTGGTGCTGCGGGTCGAAGGCCCGATGGCGCTGGAGATCCAGCATTCCTCCGACCTGATCCTGGAGCGGGTCAACCGCTTCCTCGGCTGGAATGCGGTCGGGCGGATCGCGCTGCGCCAAGCGCCGCTGTCGCGCCGGCCGCGCAAGACCGTGCCGCCCGGTCCCGATCCGGCGGCGGTCGCCCGCGTCGCCGCGACACTCGACAAGGTCGCCGATCAGGATCTGCGCGACGCGCTGGCGCGGCTCGGTGCGACAATCAAGCGGAAGTGACGCCGGCCGTTTTGGCGGTGCTCAGGCCCGGCATTGCCACAATTGTTGTTTCAAGCTAGCGACATCCCAAGGTCGTGCGGCTCGAGCGCCGCTGACGTGTCGTTGTCCGCGGCGTGTCCCGCCGAACTGGAGCTGTTTGCCGATGATCACGCGCCGCACTTTTACCGCCGCCTTATCGCTGACCGGAGTCTTCGCCGTCGCTGGCGTGTCGCCGTTCCGGCTGATCGACTCGGCCTTCGCCCAAAGCAAGGAAGCCGCGGCCGCCGCCGACGTCGCCAAGCCGATGTCGCTGCCCGACATGGCGCTCGGCCCGAAGGACGCCACCGTCACCATCACCGAATACGCCTCGCTGACCTGCTCGCACTGCGCCGCGTTCAACGAGCAGGTCTATCCGCAGATCAAGAAGGCCTACATCGACACCGGCAAGATCCGCTACGTGTTCCGGGAATTCCCGCTCGACATCAAGGCCGCCGCCGGCTCGATGCTGTCGCGCTGCATCGCCAAGGACGATTCCGCCAAGTACTTCGCGGTCACCGACGTGCTGTTCAGGAGCCAGACCGAGTGGGTGCTGAAAGACACCACCGAACAGCTCAAGCGGATCGGCAAGCAGGCCGGCCTTTCGGGCGAAGAGGTCGAAGCCTGCCTGAAGGACCAGAAGCTGCTCGACAAGATCGCCGCCGACCAGAAGTACGCCAACGAAGTGCTGAAGGTGAACGCCACCCCGACCTTCTTCATCAACGGCGAGATGCTGCGCGGCGAGAACTCGTTCGACGAATTCGCCAAGCGCATCGACGCCCTGCTGGCGAAGAAGAGCTGAGGCGAAGGCGTTTCTCTGCCTTGTGTCGGCAGGGCGCGCGATCCCCTCCACCACCGTCATTGCCGGGCTTGACCCGGCAATCCATCTCCTTCGCAAGAGGGCCTCCAGTCAGCGCGCTTGCGCGCGATGGATCCGCGGGTCGAGCCCGCGGATGACGCTGCGAAGAGCGGCAGCGTCGAGCTCCGATTGAGATGTCAAACAGCCACGCCCGATCGTTCTCGCGGCTCTGCTGAGCCCGAGCTATGCGCCCGTCGTCGTCACGACGAGGGGCGGGGGCGCGCCGCTTGGCGCAAATTGGTGGTTGGATCGCGATGGCTTGCGAACCATCGCGCGACGCCGTCACGGCGCGCCCACCAGCGGCGATCTTTTGGCATCGGGACCGTTCTTCCGGGCGCGGGGAGCGCGGGGATTTCTCCCGTCTCGTTCCGTCCCGTCCCGTCCAGCCACGCACAGGGCAGCCGCTCGTAGTAGCGGCGGACGGCGACCTTCTGCCTCCCGGACGTTGTGGGTGCGAGCCACACCGCGCAGGACGCCGCGTCAAGCTCGGCGCCGCTGCACCATGCAGCTTCGCCAACCCCTCACCGGCCGGTCTCCCGGCCGACGATCTGTCCCGCTTCCAAGCGCCCTCGAGAAGCGCCCCTCACGGACAGGACGATGCGGACTATAGTCCTTATAGGAATATTGTCAAGCTCGCACGCGCGACGCACTGCGCACCGCTTTTCGACCGCGATGAGGGCATCTCCGTCATTCCGGGGCGCGCGTAGCGCGAGCCCGGAATCCATATCCCCTGCGTTGCTGATCGCACGAACTTACGTCCCGCTGATCATCGCAACCGAGACTTCACGGCGTATGGATTCCGGACTTGCGCGCAAAAGCGCGCAATCCGGAATGACGAACGCTGCGTCAGCAAGTCCTTTCAGAGAATGGGCAATACCTAGTTGCGACCGACACAGCCGGCGGCATTGCGAAATCCCCAGCTTTATCGCGCTTTTTCGGCGAATCCCGCCGTGGAAAAGCCCGCTGGCGTGGTTGCTCCTGCCTTAATCGGCCGCCATTGTCGCCGGCTAACGCTGCTGCCGGCTGCGAGCGAGTTGCGACCGGGCGGGACAACCTATGGTATTGTCCTGCTTGAGAGATTCGCTACAGCCGCGGGAACCTGCGGCCCATAGAGCATCGGACCAGATGAAACTCACGCGTCTCCGCCTCCACGGCTTCAAGTCGTTTGTCGAGCCCACCGACTTCATGATCGAGCCGGGTCTGACCGGCGTGGTCGGGCCGAACGGCTGCGGCAAGTCCAATCTGGTGGAAGCGCTGCGCTGGGCGATGGGCGAGACCTCGCACAAATCGCTGCGTGCGACCGACATGGACGCTGTGATCTTCGCCGGCTCGGGCAACCGCCCTGCCCGCAACCACGCCGAAGTGGTGATGTCGATCGACAATTCCGATCGCACCGCGCCGGCGGCGCTGAACGATGCCGACACGCTCGACATCTCGCGCCGGATCGAGCGCGAGGCAGGCTCGGTGTATCGCATCAACGGCCGCGAAGTCCGCGCCCGCGACGTGCAGCTGCTGTTCGCCGACGCCGCCACCGGCGCCCGGTCGCCGGCGCTGGTTCACCAGGGCAAGATCGGTGAAATCATCCAGGCCAAGCCGGAACAGCGCCGCCGCGTGCTGGAAGACGCCGCCGGCGTCGCCGGCCTGCACGCCCGCCGGCATGAAGCCGAACTGCGGCTGAAGGCGGCCGAAACCAACCTGACCCGCGTCGAGGACGTGATCGGCCAGCTGTCGACCCAGGTCGACGGCCTGAAGAAGCAGGCGCGCCAGGCGATCCGGTTCCGCGAGGTCGCCGCCAAGGTCCGCAAGACCGAGGCGATGCTGTATCACCTGCGCTGGCGCGACGCGCAGGCCGAGGTCGGCGCGGCCGCCGAGGTGCACGATCTCGGGGTGCGGCAGCTCGCCGAATGCACCCGCGTGCAGGCCGAAGCCTCCCGCATCCAGGCCGATCGCGCCTCCACTTTGCCGAGCCTGCGCGAGGCCGAAGCCCGCGCCGCTGCCGGCCTGCAGCGACTGATCAATGCCCGCGAACAGCTCGACCGCGAAGAAGCCCGCGCCAAGGAGCGCGTGGTCGAACTGGAGCGGCGGCTGACGCAGTTCTCCTCCGACGTCGCGCGCGAGCAGCAGCAGGCGATCGACGCCGACGCCGCGCTGGAGCGACTCGACACCGAAGACGTCGAGCTGCGCGAGGAGATCCTGGAGCGGGTCGAGAAGCGCAGCGGCGTCGACGAGCGCGTCGCCGAAGCCGATGCCTCGCTAAGCGAGGCCGAGCAGCTGTTTGCCGAACTCACCACCCAGCTCGCCGAACTCACCGCGCGGCGCAACCAGTTCGAGCAGAGCGTCCGCACCCATCGCGACCGGCTGGCGCGGCTCGACACCGAGATCAAGAACGTCGAGAGCGAGATCGATCGGCTCTCCGCCGAGACCTCCGGCGCCGGCGACCTCACCGAACTCGCCGAAGCGGTCGAGATCGCCCAGGAGCTGCTCGCCGAGCAGGAAGGCGCTGTGCAGGAAGCGGAAGCTGCACAAATCGCCGCGCGGCAGACGCTGGACGGCTCGCGGGCACCGCTGGTCGATGCCGAAAAGAAGGTGCAGCGGCTCGAGACCGAAGCCAAGACCATCAGCAAGATCCTCAACGGCGAGACGAAGAATCTGTGGCCGCCGATCATCGACGGCATCACCGTCGCCAAGGGCTATGAAAAAGCCATCGGCGCGGTGCTCGGCGACGATCTCGACGCGCCGGTCGATCCCAGCGCACCGATGCGCTGGACCGATGTCGGCGTGCAGCCGGAAGACCCAGCGCTGCCGGAAGGCGTCGAAGCGCTGGCGCAGCACGTCACCGCGCCGCCGGAGCTGGCGCGCCGCCTCGCCCAGATCGGCGTCGTCACCAAGGAGCGCGGCAATGAGCTGTGCGAAAAGCTCAAGACCGGCCAGCGGCTGGTGTCGCTCGACGGCGACGTCTGGCGCTGGGACGGCTTCGTCGCCTCGGCCCATGCGCCGACCGGCGCCGCCCGCCGCCTCGCCGAACGCGCGCGCCTGACCGATATCGAGAACGAACTCGAGCAGGCCCGGATCGAGGCCACCGCCAAGCGCCAGGCGCTGGAAACCGCGGAAGCCGACTTGAAGATGGCCGCCGCCGCCGAGACCGCCTCGCGCGAGAGCCTGCGCGGCGCCCGCCGCGAGGTCGACGCCGCACGCGAGCGCTTCGCCGCCGCCGAGCGCGAGGTCAACCGCCACGCCGCGCGCAAATCGGCACTGGCCGAAGCGCAGTCGCGGCTCGCCACCGACCGCGCCGAAGCCGAAGCCGCGCTGGAGAACGCCGAGGCCCAGATCGCCGACCTGGAGCCGAACACCGAGGCCGAAGCCCGCCTCGCCGCGGTGCGCGGCGACATCGACGGCCGCCGCCGCATCGCCGCGCAGATCCGCGCCGAAGCCCAGGCGCTGGCGCGCGAAGCCGAGCTTGCCGACAAGCGGCTGCAGGCGATCGCCGCCGAGCGGATGGACTGGCAGAAGCGCAAGGCCGGCGCGGCGTCGCAGATCGCCACCGTCGAAGAGCGTGTCGCCGAACTCACCGCCGAGCGCGCCGAGCTCGAGAACGCGCCGGAAGTGTTCGCCGAGAAGCGCAGCGCGGTGATCACCGAGATCGAATTCGCCGAAGCCGATCGCCGCGCCGCCGCCGACGCGCTGGCGGCCGCCGAACAGGCAATGTCCGAGACCGACCGTCTGGCGAAAGCCTCGCTCGAACAGCTCTCCAGCGCCCGCGAAGCCTGCGCCCGCGCCGAGGAGCGGATGGAAGCGGCCCGCCGCCGGCTCGAAGACGTCGAGCGCGAGATCCGCGACATGCTCGAGGTCGAGCCGCAGGCCGCCGCCCAGCTCGCCGAGATTGTCGAAGGCGCTGAACTGCCGCCGCTCGCCGAGATCGAAGAGAGCCTGGACAAGCTGCGCCGTGACCGCGAGCGGCTCGGCGCCGTCAACCTACGCGCCGAAGAAGAACTCAACGAGGTCGAGACTCAGCACGGCACGCTGGCGGCCGAGCGCGACGACCTCGTCGAAGCGATCAAGAAGCTGCGCACCGGCATCCAGAGCCTCAACAAGGAAGCCCGCGAGCGGCTGCTGGCCTCGTTCGACGTCGTCAACGGTCACTTCAAACGGCTGTTCACCACGCTGTTCGGCGGCGGCGAAGCCGAATTGAAGCTGATCGAAAGCGACGATCCGCTCGAAGCCGGTCTCGACATCATCGCCAAGCCGCCGGGCAAGAAGCCGCAGTCGCTGTCGCTGCTGTCGGGCGGCGAGCAGGCGCTGACCGCGATGGCGCTGATCTTCGCGGTGTTCTTGACCAACCCGTCGCCGATCTGCGTGCTGGACGAAGTCGACGCGCCGCTCGACGACCACAACGTCGAACGGTTCTGCGACCTGCTCACCGACATGGCGAAGACCACGGAAACGCGGTTCATCACCATCACCCACAACCCGATCACCATGGCCCGCATGAACCGCCTGTTCGGCGTCACCATGGCCGAACGCGGCGTGTCCCAGCTCGTCTCCGTCGACCTCCAGGGCGCGGTGGATATTCTGGATCAGAACGTGGCGTGAGCGGCGCTCGCGCCAAGGCAGTGACGCGGCGCGGAGGGATCAACGGATCCGTCATCGCCGGGCTTGACCCGGCGATCCATCTTGTTCGCATATCATCTTCATACTGCGCGCTGCGCGCGCTGATGGATGCGCGGGTCAAGCTCGCGCATGACGCTTCAATGAGCGGCGACACATCGAGCAGCCGTACTCCTGCGCTGCCGGCGAGACGCGGTGTCATCCGGCAAAGGGTGAGCTGTTGATCCCCCCGTCCCTCCCCGCCGAACTCAAAGCCGCGCTGGAGCAGTTGCTGCAGGGGACGCAGCGTGCCGACGCGGCCGCGCGGGCGGAGCGGATTTCGCTGACCTATCGCGGCGGCGGCACATCGGCGCCGATCGCCAGCGAAGCCGACGCGCTCGCCTATGCGGGCGCGCGGATGCCGGCGACGTATGCGGCGGTGATCGCCTGCCTCAATGCGCTGACTGCGATCCGCCCCGATTTCGCACCGGCGACGCTGCTCGACGTCGGCGCCGGGCCCGGCACTGCGAGCTGGGCCGCCGCTCAAGCGTTCGAAACGCTGCAGGGCTTCACCCTGCTCGACGCCAATCCGGCGCTGCGAAACCTGGCGCTGCGGCTCACCGAGGCAAGCCGGCTCTCCGCGATCGACTACCGGCTCGGCGACGCCGGCAAAGCGCTGGCCGATGCGCCGGAGGCGCCGCTGGTGATCGCCAGCTACGTCATCAACGAACTCGGCGATGCGGCGCGCGCCTCATTCGCCGACGCGCTGTGGCGCAAGACCAGCGATACGCTGCTGGTGGTCGAGCCCGGCACGCCGGCTGGCTACCAGCGCATCCTGCAATTACGCGACCGGCTGATCGCGCAAGGCGCGCACGTGATCGCGCCGTGCCCGCACGAGAATGCCTGTCCGCTGACCGCGCCCGACTGGTGCCACTTCGTGCAGCGGCTGCCGCGCTCGAAACTGCATCTGCAGCTCAAATCCGCCGACGTGCCGTTCGAAGACGAGAAGTTCAGCTACGTGGCGCTGACGCGGGTTCCGCTGCCGCAGCGGCCGGCGCGGGTGCTGACCCAACCCGAACAGACCAAGGCGGCGATCACCGCCAAACTCTGCACGCCGGCCGGCAAGCTCGAGCTCGCAGTCGCCGCGCGCCGCGACAAGCCGGCCTATGCGCGGTTTCGGCGGCTGGACTGGGGCGACGCGCTCGAAGCCCAGGCCGACTGATCAGAACGCGACCTTGACCTTGCCGGTGACGAGGTGGGTGACGGAGTCGCTGCTGCCGACGATCGCATCGTAACCGATCGATACCAACGTCGCCTGCCCGAGCCGGCCGGTGACGCCGGTGCCGAACACGCCGCGGTCGCGGATGCCCTGGCCGGTGAAGGTGGTGAACACGCCCGGCAGCGTCGGCTCGACGAAGTTGGCGTCGATGCCGCGCACGCCGTCGCGGAATTCGTGCAGCCAGGCCAGCCGCAGTTCCGGCGTCAGCACGCCGTTGCTGGTCTGCAGATCGTGCGCGATCCGCAGGCTGGCGCCGGACCGCAGCGACTCGGCGCGATCGGCCGCAACGCTGAGCGCACTGACGCTGCCGGTTTCGGTGAACGCATCGGTGGCGACGCGCGTGTATTGCAGGCTCACTTCCGGCGTGACCACGAAGCCGCCGAACATCCGCAAGTCGGTGCCGATCGCACCGCGCACCGTATAATGATTGCCGTCGAACCGTGAGCTGTTGGCACTGCCGAGCGCGACGCGGCGGTTGTCGTAGCCGTCCCAGCCATAGAAGCCGAGGAGGTTGGCGTACCACGCCGGCGCCCGGTAGCTACCGTAGCCGCCGATGCTGCGGCTGGTGATCTTTGTGGTGCTGCCGAGCGAATCCAGATCGCCGCTGGTCAGCGCGTAGCCGCCGAACGCGCCGACCACCCAGCGGTCGGAGACGCGCCAGTCGGCGCCAGCGACGACGCTGGCGGTGGTCGAGCGGGTCGCGCTCACGTCGGGACGAGCGCCTTCGCGCGAACTGCTGAGGCTGGAGCCGACGAACACGCCGAAGCCCGGATCGAGCGCCGCGCGCAGCGGCGGCGCCTTGGTGATCGGCGCATAGGCCAGCGCATCCGCATTAGCACCCCAGCCGGAGGCGGTGAGCGCATCGCGCATGTTCCAGGCGCCGAGCGAGGCCAGCGTCCGCTCTATCGGCGAGCCAGAGGTGCCGAACAGGCCGGCATCGGCCATCGCCAGCGCCGTGCCGGCGCCGCCGAGATCGCTGCCGCCGCCGAACCTGGTCTGCATCATCCGCTGATCGATCAGCGTACCGGTTTGCGACACCGAGTTCAGCGTCATCCGGCCCAGCGCCTGATACGAAGCCGGCGAAAGCTGCGCCAGCGCCGCGCCGACATCGGCCGCGCTCGCCACGCGGTCGATCATCGTCTGCGCATCGGCACTCGCCGCGACGCTGTTGGAGAGATTGTCGAACAGCCAGGCCGGGCCGGCGCTGCCGGGCTTCGACGGGCTGGCGAAGGCCGAGAACGACGGCGCGAATGCGTTGGCCACCTCGAACGAGGTGTACAGCGTGCCGCCGATATTCACGGTCTGGCCGGCCGCGAGTTGCGCCCGCTTGGCGTCGGACAGACCGACCTTGTAGTAGTTCAGCGTATCGGTGCCGGCGCCGCCGTTGACCAGGCCGACGATCCGCGAGCCCGGCAGAATGTTGACGGTGTCGTTGCCGCCTTCCATGTTCACGGCACGGCCATTGTTGCCGATGATGGTGCCGGAGTTGGTGAGGACGTCGTTGCCCTCACCCATCTGGATCGCCGAGCCGTCGCCGCGGATGAAGCGCGCCGAGCCGGTGCCGGTGTAAGTGACGCCGTCGAGGGTGCCGACCGAGCCGGTGTCGGGCGTGCCGTTCTGCAGCAGCACCACGGCGTTCGGATCGGGGATCGCGCCGTTGCCGATGATGGTGCCGGCGTTGACGATGGTGTCGTTGTCGGCGGCGGTGCCGGTCTTGTTCTCCAGCCGGATCGCGAAGCCGTTCTGGCCGATGATGATGGCGCCGGCATTGTTGGTGATCGTGGTGGCCGCGACGCCGCTGCGGCTGCCGTCGGGGTTCGAATCGTTGTTGACGACGATGCCGTAGGACGCCCCCGAGATGGTGCCGAAATTGGTGACGGTGCCGCCGCCGATCGACAGGCCTTCGCTGTTGTTGAGCCGGCCGCCGGAATCGTAGCCGCCCGCGCCGGTGCCTTCGATGATGCCGTAATTGGTAACGGTGGCGGCGAAATCGACGTCGACGCCGTCACCGTCGCCCGTGCCGCTGCCGTTATAGGCGCCGGTGATGCGGCCGTAATTCACCACCGTGCCGGTGCCGTCGGAGCCGACGCCGGAGCCGTTGCGGCCGATGATAGTGGCGCCGGCCTCGTTGGTGACGGTGACATTGGCGTCGGTGGTGATGCCGTGGCGGAAGCCCGAGATGGTGCCGCCGGATTTGTTGATCACCGTGCCCGAATGACTCTGCCAGTCGATGCCGTCGTTGCTGCTGCCGACCGCACCGTCGGAATAGATCAGTCCGTAGTTGGTGACGGTCGCGCCCTCGCCGGGCCGAACGGCATCGGCGCCGGTCGAGCGGATCACACCGGTGGCGCGATTGATGATCTGGATGGTGCCCGAGGTGAGATCGTTGAAATCGATCGCCTGCCCGGTCGCGGTCGACGTGATGGTGCCGGCATTGTCGATCGTGAAGCTGCCCGTGGTCGCCAGCGTGCTGGCGGTGACGCGGATCGCATCATCCTGCGACTGGATCGTGCCGGTCGAGGTGTTGATCACCGTGAATGCGGTGACGGTGCCGAGGTTGCTGATATTCAGATTGATTGCACGATTGGCCGTGGTGGTCGCATCGATCAGCCCGGCATTGGTGATGGTGGTGCTGCCAGAGCCCGGCCGGATCGCATCGTTGCCGAGTGCCCGGATGATGCCGCCGGCATTGTTGTTGATCTGCACCGTGCCGGTCGCCGAGCTGTTGCTGGCGAAGTCGAACACCTGGCCGGAGTTGGAGACGATCGTGCCTGAGTTATTGATCACCACCGTGCCGTTGCCGATCGCGGTGTTGAGCCGGAACGCGTCGTCCACGGTCGAGATCAGCGCACCGGCGAAGTTGTTCAGCGTCAGGCTGCGCGGCGGATTGGCACCCGAGGTGTCGATGCCGCGATTGCCCGACGAGATCGTGCCCGAGTTGTTGATGACCACGCTGGCCGCCGGACCGGTGAAGGTGATGGCGGTGCCGCTGACGTTCAGCGTGCCGCCGGACTCGACAGTGCCGGTATCGGTGCCGGTGACGGTCTTGGCGGTGGTGTCGGTGGCTCCGGAGGAGACGTCGAACGAGGCGGCGCTTGCCGGCAGCGAAACGGAGACTACACCCAGACACGCAAAAACCATCCAGCTCGCGCCGGCACGCCACTTCAACATCGACCCACCCCCAAATTTGGGGGCACTCGTAGGTTCGGCAATTGACAGCGGAATGACGGTCGGAAGACACGCCGACTGGCAGGATGCTGCGCGTCGCACTGATGCTCATCTGCAACGAAAACACGGATCATGAGTTGCAGTTGATGCAGACACACGTCGGCACGCGCGCAACGCCGGGCCGATTGAACATTCGCGCCTGCAGCAACGACCAACAGACGCCGCGCGGGGTGCGCGGCTTTGGCTGCGTGCGTGCAAGTCGGCGCGCCGGCGCAGGGGTTTGGTTGGATGGGAGCCGCCAATATGTGGATCTTTCTCGGCATCGTCGTCGCGCTCGCGCTGTATGCGCTCGTGACCTACAACCGCCTGGTCGCGCTGCGGCAGCGCGTCGGGCAGGCGTTCGCCGACATCGACGTGCAGCTCAAGCAGCGGCACGACCTGATCCCGAACCTGATCGAGACGGTGAAGGGCTACGCGGCGCACGAGCGCTCGACGCTCGAGGACGTCGTCAAGGCGCGCAACGCAGCGCTCTCAGCACAGGGCCCCGGCCAGATCGCGGCCGCCGAGAACGCGCTCACCGCTTCGCTTGGCCGGCTGATCGCGCTCGGCGAGGCCTATCCGGACCTCAAGGCGAACGTCAATTTCCAGCAGCTGCAGAGCGAGCTCAGCGATATCGAGAACAAGATCGCGGCGAGCCGCCGGTTCTTCAACAACGCCGTGCAGGAGTACAACACCGGCATCCAGCAGATGCCCGCCGCGCTGTTCGCCGCCCCGCTCGGCTTCACCCACAAGGACTATTTCGACCTCGGCGAAACGCGCACCCAGGTCGAACAGGTGCCGCAGGTGAAGTTCTAGCGTTCGTCATTCCGGGGCGCGCGCAGCGCGAGCCCGGAATCCATAACCACCGCTGGGATTATGGATTCCGGGCCTGCGCCCCAAGGGCGCATCCCGGAATGACGTGGATGGGCCGTGCCCGATCGGATAGCCATCATGGCCGCCTACGGTCTCTACACCCACATCGCCGCCAACAAGACCCGGTCGGTCGTGCTGCTGATCGGGCTGTTCGTGCTGGTGTATGTGCTGGTCTATGCCGGCGCGCTGATCGCCGAGGTGGTGATCGATGGCGGGCGCACGGTGCCGGACTATCTGCGCGCCGCGGGCGCCGATCTGATCAAGGCGGCGCCGTTCGCGACCATAGGTGCGGCGCTGTGGATCGTGATCGCGTATTTCTTCCACCAGAAGCTGATCGACGCCGTGACCGGCGGCCATGCGGTGACGCGGGCCGAACAGCCGCGGCTGTACAATCTGCTGGAGAACCTGTGCATCTCGCGCGGCATTCCGATGCCGCAGCTGAAGATCATGGACAGCGAGGCGCTGAACGCCTTCGCCAGCGGGCTCAATCCGAAGCAATACGCCATCACGGTGACGACCAGGCTGGTCGAGCGGCTCGATGATGCCGAGATCGAAGCTGTATTGGCGCACGAGCTCACCCACATCAAAAACGGCGACGTGCAGATGATGGTGATCGCGGTGATCATCGCCGGCGTTGTCGGGTTCTTCGGCGAATTGATGTTCCGGCTGTTCTTCCAGGGCGGGGTACGGATCGGCGGCGGATGGTCGGGCGGCGGCTCGTCGTCATCATCTTCATCGTCGAGCGATCGCAAGAGCGGCGGCGGCGCGGTCATCGTGGTGATCCTGGCGATCGTGCTGATCCTGCTGGCCTGGCTGCTGTCGCAGGTGGTGAAGCTGGCGCTGTCGCGGTCGCGCGAATTCCTCGCCGACGCCGGCTCGGTGGAGCTGACCAAGAACCCGGATGCGATGATCTCGGCGCTGCGCAAGATCGAGAATCGCGGCGAACTGCCGGGCGCGACCTCGGCGGTGATGGAGATGTGCGTCGACAATCCGCGCTCCGGCTTCTCCGATCTGTTCGCCACCCACCCTTCGGTCGAGGCCCGGGTCGATGCGCTGGTCAAGTTCGCCGGCGGACACTACCAGCCGCCACTGCCCGCTCTGCCGGCCGCTGAGCAGGATGACGATAACACCGCCACCGATCCTGAGGGTTCGACGGTCGATGGTAAAGCGCCAGCCTCCGACGCGCCGCCGCACGGGCCGTGGAGCGACGCGGCGGCACCGGCGCCCAAGCCGTCGCTGCTGCGCGGACCATGGGGCCGGCGGAGCTGAGTCCGCCCAAATCCGCGCCACCGCCTCGCATCTGAACGATTTTGTTGAGGACCCGCGGCCGTCATTGCCCGACCAATTGAATTATCCCATGTTTCTGCCATGTTCGCGCCCAAAGCAGAGGTCTGCACCCTGGCCTGAACGGCCGCGGTGGGGGATCGAACCGGCCCGTAAAGGAATCTCATGGCGAAGCCAGCAGTGATCGTCGTCGGCGCAGACAAGGGCGGCGTGGGCAAAACCACGGTGTCGCGCACCCTGCTCGACTATTTCAGCGCCAACAACGTCCCGACCCGCGCCTTCGACACCGAGTCGCCGCGCGGCACGCTGAAGCGCTTCCACCCCGACATCACCGAGATCGTCGACATGACGTCGACGGCCGACCAGATGAAGATCTTCGACACGCTGAACTCGGCGGTGCCGTCAGTGACGGTGATCGACGTTCGCGCCGGCCTGTTGTCGCCGGCGCTGGCCTCCTTGCGCGACATCGGCTTCCTCGATGCGGCACGCTCCGGCCAGATCACCTTCGCGGTGTTCCATATCCTCGGCCCGTCGATCGCCTCGCTGGACGAAATCGCCGAGACCGCCAACTTCATGATCGGCGCGAAGTACTTCCTGACGAAGAACTTCATCAACAACACCAGCTTCTTCGAGTGGGACCAGGCGACCTACAATTCGTACTTCCACCGCATCAAGGACGCCACCGAGCTGACGATTCCGAAGCTCAACGAAATGGCGTACGAGCAGGTCGAAGTGTCGTCGGTGCCGTTCCTGAAGTTCGTGGCCAACAAGGGCGTCAGCGGCGAGCCGGCCAACTACTCCTTCGTGCTGCGCGGCTATGTCCGACACTGGCTCGCCAATGTCTGGAGCGAGTTCGACCGGATCAAGCTGACCGACATCGTCGGCAAGGACAAGAACGGCCGCGGCACCCCGGTGACCGACGAGCCGGGCGAGAAATAGTTCGCATTGCTGAGGAATCCGGCTATATCGGACGGCCTCCCCCGACCGATATAGCCTGATGTCGCGCACTCCGGTTTACATCGTCTGTTCGCCGCGCCCGTTCGTCGGCAAGACCCTGATCGCCCGCGTGCTCACCGAATATCTGCTGCTGCAGCGCGGCTCGGTGCTGGCGTTCGACATCAACGTCAAAGAACCGTCGCTGCTCGACTATCTGCCGCGCGTCACCGAAACCGCGCAGGTCGACGACACCTTCGGCAAGATGGCGCTGATGGACCGGCTGATCTTGCACGACGGACTCGCCAAGGTGGTCGACCTCGGCTTCCACGCCTTCGACGAGTTCTTCGACACCTTCGCCGAGATCGGCTTCATCAAGGAAGCGGTGCGGCGGCAGGTGGCGCCGGTGGTGCTGTTCCTCGCCGATACCGACCGCAACTCGGTGCGCGCCTATGACCGCCTGCAGGACATCGTGCCGCCGCGGCAGCTGATCACCATCGACAACGAGCACATCCTGCTCGGCGAACTGCCGTCGGTGTACGCCCACGGCCGGGTGATGCGAATCCGCGGCTTGCCGCCGTTCCTGAAAACCTACATCGACCGCGTGAACTTCTCGTTCACCGGCTACCTGCGCGCCGAGCCGGACGCCTCCACCGAACTCAACCAGTGGATCCGAGCCAACTACACAACATTCCGCGCGCTGGAGCTGGAGCTGACGCAGGGGCGGTAGCACAGCCGTCGCCCGCAGACAGCCGGCCCGCTCGCCATCGTCAGCGAGGCCGCAAACGCATTACCGCAGTGAGAGCGTTCATCCCCGACCTCGCCCCGCAGGCGGCGGGCTCCCTCGCCCCGCTCTTGCGGGGAGAGGGCTGGGGTGAGGGGCGGCGACCTCTCACCGAATGCGTGGCTCGCTCATTTGCAGTGCCTGGCCCCTTACCCGGATTGCTGCGCAATCCTACCTCGCCCCGCACAGGGCAAGGAGAGGTTAGGCAGTGCCAGAAGAGTTAGGCAGGAGCGAGCTCAATGCCCTTCGAACGCGACCAGCGTGCGCACCGGGACGCCCATGGCGCGGATCTTGGCGGCGCCGCCGAGCTCGGGCAGGTCGATCACGAAGCAGGCGGCGACGACTTCTGCGCCGATCTGGCGCAGCAGCTTGATCGCGCCCTCGGCGGTGCCGCCGGTGGCGATCAGGTCGTCGACCAAGATCACCCGCTCGCCGGGGGTGATGGCATCGACATGGACCTCGATCTTGTCGGTGCCGTATTCCAGCGCATATTCCATCGACACGCAGGTATGCGGCAGCTTGCCCTTCTTGCGGATCGGCACGAAGCCGCTCGACACCTGATGGGCGATCGCGCCACCGATGATGAAGCCGCGCGCCTCGATGCCGGCCACCTTGTCGATCTTCGAACCCGCCCAGGGCTGCACCAGTTCGTCGATGGCGCGGCGGAACGCGCGCGGTTCGCCGAGCAGCGTGGTGATGTCGCGGAAGATGATGCCGGGCTTGGGATAGTCCGGAATCGCCCGGACGCTGGCTTTCAAATCGTTTGCAAACTCGGGGGTCATCGGCGCGGGTGACCTTGCCCCTCGGGCTTAATCCAGTTTGAAGTTCGTTCTGGCCCTAACGAGGACCAGAGCATGAAGCGCAGCCGCTTTTCGGAAGAGCAGATCATCGGGATTTTGAAGGAGCACGAGGCTGGCGTTTCGGTCGCCGATCTGTGCCGCAAGCACGGCGTCAGCGACGCCAGCATCTATAAGTGGAAGGCGAAGTTTGGCGGGATGGACGTCTCGGAGGCCAAGCGATTGAAGTCGCTGGAGGACGAGAACACCCGGCTGAAGCGGTTGCTGGCCGACGCCATGCTGGACAATGCAGCCCTGAAGGATCTTCTGGGAAAGAAGTGGTGACGCCCGCGGCCAAGCGGAAAGCTGTCGCGCATCTGCAAACTGCATTCGAGATGAGCGAACGGCGGGCGTGTAAAGCCATCGGCTGCTGCCGCATGACAGTCAGATATCAGACGAGCCGGAGCGATGATGCCGGGCTGCGCCAACGTATGAGGGCGATCGCCCATGAGCGCCGGCGCTTTGGCTATCGGCGCCTCCACGTCCTGCTCAAGCGTGAGGGCTACCTGGTCAATCACAAGAAGCTGTTCCGGCTGTACCGTGAGGAGAAGCTCACAGTGCGCCGCCGGGGTGGCCGCAAACGGGCCCTCGGCACACGAGCTCCCATGATAGTGCCGGTGCTCCCGAATGATCGCTGGTCGCTCGACTTCGTGTCGGATCAGATGACCGATGGTCGACGCTTCCGCATTCTGACTGTGGTCGACGACTGCACCCGCGAGTGCCTGGCGCTGGTGGTCGACACCTCGCTCTCGGGCGCCCGGGTCGCACGAGAACTGGACCGGCTGGTTGCCGAGCGCGGCAAGCCCAAGATGGTGGTGAGCGACAATGGCAGCGAGTTCACCAGCAATGCCATCCTGACATGGGCCGATCAGAGCCGTATCGCCTGGCACTACATTGCGCCGGGAAAACCCATGCAAAACGCCTTCATCGAGAGCTTCAACGGCCGCCTGCGGGATGAACTGCTGAACGAAACGCTGTTCACCTCGCTGGCCCAGGCCCGCGTAGCGCTCCGGTGCTGGCGGGCCGACTACAATGATGCACGACCGCACTCACAGCTCGGGTGGCGGACGCCATCCGAGTTCGCCGCCACCTGCAATCCGCGTCGGGATCTGGCGCTGCGCTATATCGAAAGCTCCACGCCAGCTCCCGCCACCGCCCACATGGGCCCATCTAACCACCCGAACGAACTCAGACCTGGATAAAACTTGGGGGCAAGGTCACGGGTCTTTCGTTACGGATGGCGCAATTCGTCATCGGAAGGCGGGAGGCGCAATCGGGCAATTCGGCTGAGTTACCGCCGGGTGGTAGCAGAGCTCCCCCGGCGGGCCTTCGATCTGGATCAATCGGCGCCGCCGGCCATTGGGCTTAGGCCGGCTGGCCGAGCCGGAAGGCGTTCTCGACGATCCGCAGCCCGACCTCGCCGCCGAGCGACATCAGCGACTCGGGGTGGAACTGGACGCCGCCGACCGGCAGGGTCTTGTGCTCGATCGCCATCGCGATGCCGTCATCGGTGGAGGCGGTGACGGCCAGCTCCTTCGGCATGTCGCGCATGTCGACATAGAGCGAGTGGTAGCGACCGATGGTGACCTCGTTCGGGAGACCGCGCATCAGCGTGCCGCCGCGCACCTGGATCCGCGACGGACGGCCGTGAGCCGGCTGCGCGAGCTGGCCGAGCGTACCGCCAAAGTATTCGCCCATCGCCTGGACGCCGAGGCAGACGCCGAA
This sequence comes from Rhodopseudomonas palustris, assembly GCF_013415845.1. Classification (NCBI taxonomy): domain Bacteria; kingdom Pseudomonadati; phylum Pseudomonadota; class Alphaproteobacteria; order Hyphomicrobiales; family Nitrobacteraceae; genus Rhodopseudomonas; species Rhodopseudomonas palustris. Next base: position 4,936,589 of record NZ_CP058907.1, read on the forward strand.
GATCGGCAGCTTCTTGGCGAGCGCGGCGTCGATCGTATCCTTGATCTTGAAGTCCTCCGGCCGGCCGGGACCGGGCGACAGCACCAGAAGATCATAGCTGTTTTCGGCCAGCATCTTCAGGCCGTGAACGTAGCGCACCACGGTGACCTGGGCGCCGACCTGCCTGAAATAGTCCGCCAGCATGTGCACGAAGCTGTCGTCGTGGTCGACCAGCAGCACCTTCTTGCCCGAGCCGGTGGCGTCCGGCGCCACCGCCGACAGCGGCTTGGCCGGATCGCCGCGCAGCGCCTGGAACAGCGCCGCGGCCTTGACCTGGCATTCCTTGTCTTCGGCGACCGGATCGCTGTCGAACAGGCAGGTGGCGCCGACGCGAACTTCGGCGAGGCCGTCCTTCATCCGGATGGTGCGGATGGTGAGGCCGGTGTTGATCGAGCCATCGAAGCCGACCACGCCGAACGCGCCGGCATACCAGCGCCGCGGGCTACGCTCGTGATCCTCGACGAACTGCATCGCCCACAGCTTCGGCGCGCCGGTGACCGTCACGGCCCAGGCGTGGGTGAGGAAGGCGTCGAGCGCGTCGAAGCCCGGCCGCAGCATGCCCTCGACGTGGTCGACGGTGTGGAACAGCTTCGAATAGGTCTCGATCTGGCGGCGCGCGAGAACTTTGATCGTGCCCGGCACGCAGACCCGCGCCTTGTCGTTGCGGTCGACGTCGGTGCACATATTCAGCTCGAACTCGTCCTTCTCGGAGTTCAGGAGCTTCTGGATCTGCTCGGCATCGCTGATCGCATCGACGCCGCGGGCGATGGTGCCGGAGATCGGGCAGGTCTCGATCCGGCGGCCGTCCGAGCGGACGAACATTTCCGGCGAGGCCGACACCAGGAATTCTCCGTCGCCGAGATTGAGCAGGCCGCCATAGGGCGACGGATTGATCCGGCACAGCCGCTTGAACACTTCGGCCGGCGACCGCTCGCACGGCTCACCGAACAACTGGCCCGGCACCGCCTCGAACAGGTCGCCGCGGGCGAACGCCGCGCGGGCCTTCTCGACCACCTTGGGATAGTCGCCCGGGGCGTGGTCGGCGAAACCCTGCCGGCCGGTCTGGGTGTAGACGCTCTCGGCGGTTTCGTTCGGCAGGCCGGCGGTGGAATGGCCCTTCCAGGCGAATTCATAGGAAATGTCGACGCCGCGGCCGGTCGCGCGGTCATAGGCCAGCAGGCGGTCCGGCACGTACAGCACGATGTCGCGCTGGTCGGCTTCGCGGGCACGCTTCTGCTTCAGATCCTCGAACTGGAACACCAGGTCGTAGGCAAAGGCGCCGTACAGTCCGAGCATCGGATCGGCCGGCGAGGCGAAGGCAGCAATCACCGCGCGCACCAGAGAGATCGCGCTGGCGCGGCGGGTGCGTTGTTCTTCGTCGACCGGGGCCTCGCCGCGGACGATGTGCCCCCTGATCTTGGTGGCGCAGGCCTGCTCGACGACGACGCAGGGCTCTTCAAGCTTGTCGGACAGGAACGCGATCAGCACCCGGCCGCGCGGATTGAGCGCCTCGATGGTGAATTTTTCGGCCCTAGTGGTGAGCGCCAGCGGCGGATCGGCAAAGCCGAGGTCGAAGCTCTCGTAGCGGCCCGGCACGGTTGTGCCGGACGACAGCATCACGCCGCGGCGGTGGTCGAGCAGATCGATCAGCTCGTCGAGCGCCTGGCCGCCGGCAAAAGGCTGGGCGCTGCGCGTCACCGCGAGGCCCGCGGCGGTCTTATAGTCGCTGGTCGCGGGAAGCGAGAAAACGGTCCTGTTCATGGCATCCTCTTAAGCAACTTGCCGGAGGAACGCCACACAGGACAAACGAAAGCCGCCTCGCGTGGCGGCCTCAGGACGATCGGAAATTAACGGGATCGCACGGCCACCTCTGGTCAGGAGGTGCGCCACCAACGACGTCTGAGCAGCGGGATCGGGCGAAACGTGTGCATGGGCAGCAGACGACCACCCCGGCCGGGTGGAGTCAAGGGGCCGCGGACGGGCTTAGATCAGACTATGGGCTTAAACTCGGCGCGGGGACCGTCTCGGCCAAAGTCGCCAGAACCTCAATGAACGAGTCGACGAGGCTGTCATCGACCGGGCCGAACTCGCCGTGTGCGACCGCGTTTCGAACCCTGCTGGCCTCTCTGACGATTTTCGCTTCGTGCGGAGTGATCAGTCCCTGAGACGCGAGCACCTCGATCAACCGAACAGAACTTTGAGGATAGCGGAACTCGTCCGGAAGCAAAGCCCGCCCGATCGCCTCCAAGGTAGCATAGGCCAGCAGGATAGCAGGCCGTGGCTGGCCTGCCGCTCTCAAGCTTTCGACTTCGCGAATAGATGCTTCAATCTGCTCGCGGGACGCGACATCCAATTGTTCCGTCGAATTACTTGGAGAAGCGTATATGACCATAAGCTCCCAATCGCTTTGACCAACGAACAGGGATCGCAGGTCTTGAATCCGCCGACGATCCTCGTCGGAGGGGCGAACGACTTCGACCGCGACTTTCTTTCCACTCTTCAGCGCAATCGCATCGGGCCGATAGGAGCGCATGAACGAGGGCAACACCGAAGGCGACGGATGCATATAAACTTCGTAGCCCTCAGCCTGAAGCCGGGGCAGCACGAGGTCGATAACTTCCCGTTCGCCGACATCCGCGGTCATCAGTTCAAATCCTCAAATGGGTTGTCTGACAGCCTGACATAAAGGATCGGTTTCTGAGCCAGGAGCGCTGCCTCCAAGGTAGGACTAGGCGCGCGAAAGGGGAAGATGTCGTCAGGCTCAAACTTCTGGGCCACAACGCGATGGATCTGCCGGTCGTCAACGTAAATGTGGCGTCCCAAGGCATCAAGGATGGGCTTGATGATGTTGTCGACATCACCCGCCATCTCACCCGGGGGGAAGTAGAACAACGTCACAGACAACGGCACGTCGGTTGCGAAGTGAGCATCGGGAAGGACTTCCCGACTGGCGGCAATCACCAAGCTCTTCCATTGATCCAGCGACTGGCGTCGTTTCGCCTGCAAGGAAACGGGGGTACCAGCAACGAGAAACTCGATCGGAAAGGGTATTTCCAAGACGGCCCCACTATTCCACCCTCCGAAAAAGCTAGCCTAACCACAGCAGGGTTCAATGCTGAGCAAGATACCTTTCCTATTCAAAGCTCAGGAACGTCCCGGCCGCTTCGGTGTTCTCCTTGCGCATGCCGGGTGACAACCGGCCGCAACGGGGATGGCGGACGTGGCTCATTTTGCCGGTTTCTGGCCACGACACCAACGCATCGGTACGCGCTGACGCCTAACCCGTTCCCGGCATGCATCCTCTGACGCAGTCGTCTTCCTTGCGTCGCCGTGGGGACAACGGCGACAATTTCCTTCCATCGCAATCGCGCCGTATTCGCACGCAACTTCCGCCCCAATCGGAAGATCGGATTTCGGTTCCGTGACGTGTCGACTATCAGTGAGTGACCCGATGCCGAGCAGACTGGATCAACAGATCGACCGGATCGTCGCCGAGAACGGCGGCAGCCTGCACGATGCGCTCCGCGCGCTGATGCAGGTCAACGAACATCTCGAGGCGGAATTGGACAGGCTGCGCGCCGTGGTGGTGTACAGCAAGGCCTGTGCCGACGATCAATCGCTGCACTGAGCGATTCCGGCAAGCGTCCTGCACCGGGTGCCGCGGTTACGCCTTCTTCAAAAATTCCGTGCGCAGCACCAGGCCCTTGATCTTGTCGGTGCGGCCTTCGATTTCGTCTTCGCTGTCGGTGAGGCGAATGCCTCGGATCATCGTGCCGCGCTTCAGCACGGTCGACGAGCCCTTCAGCTTCAGGTCCTTGATGAGGGAGACGTTGTCGCCGTCGGCGAGCAGCGCGCCGTTGCAATCCCTGACTTCGATGCTCATGGTTCGGTTCCTTATTCGCTGGCAAAGCCAAAGCAGGAATGCCGCGTCCGCGCAATGCTGTGGCAGGCCGCATCCAAATGAAAAGCGCGAGGCGGATCGCTCCGCCCCGCGCCGTGTCTTGAAGCCAAAAAGCTCAGAACCGGTAGGTGATGCCGGTGCCGATCAGCCACGGATCGAGATTGACCTTGCCGGTGATCGGCGTGCCGTTCGCCAGCGTGCCGCTCCACTCGGGGCGCAGCCACAGCTTCTTGACGTCGACGTTGATGCCCCAGTGCTGGTCGATCATGTAGTCGAAACCGATCTGCACCGCGGGCGCGAACGCATCCTTGAGGTAGCTGTCGATCACGGTGCAGCAGGCCGCGCTTTGGCTGAAGAAGAAGGTGTAGTTCACACCGGCGCCGACATACGGCTTGAAAGCGCCGAAGTCGGTGAAGTGATACTGCAGGGTCAGGGTCGGCGGCAGCAGCCAGGCCTTGCCCACGTCGATTCCGGTCAGTGAGCCGGCACCCGAGACGCTGTGGCGGGTGACGCCGAGGATCAATTCGGCGGCGATGTTCTTGGTGAAGAAGTAGGTGATGTCGAGCTCGGGGACGATCGCGTCGGAGGTCTTAAGCGACGAGCCGGCGATCTGATCGACATAGCCCGAATCCCGGGGCACCACGCCCAGCGCGCGCAGGCGGATCATCCACGGGCTGGATTCCGCCACAACCGGCGCCTTGTAGATCGGACGGGTGGCGAGATCGGCGGCGTCGGCATTCGCCGACACGAGGTTGAATGCCGCCGCCAAAGCCAGCGCCGACACTGCGGTCAGAAACTTGGTCATAGATGCCCCTTTTGAAGCTCGGTCGCGTGAGCGGGAAACCCACGCTCAAGGTGCACAGATGCCGTCGCGGGCTGAGAAGATTTGATCTGGATCAAATGAGGAGGCGCCCGCTGCGTCATTGCGACGCGCGTGACTTTCGGGTCACAGATTCACGTCCTAGCGCGGGCAAAGTGGTATCAGTTCGCGCGGCAAATTCCCGGCTTCGTGCACAAAGCGCATGTGGCGCAGAGGCTTACGGACGCTCCGGATTGCGCATCATGTACTCGCCGAGATTGCGCTGAGCGCGATTCGCACGGGTGATGGCGTTGGAGCGCTGCACGTCCCGATCCTTCCGGCACGCGACGTATTCGGACGACCCTGCAACCACACCGTGCTGCCGGCAGTAGACATCGTCGTCGCCGATGTCCGCCGGAGCGTCGTTGCGGCTCGCGCAGCTGGCGAGGGCCAGGGCGGCGACGGACAGGGCGATCAGGCGTTTTGAGGTTGACGGCATCCAAGGTCCCCAGAGCACGAGTCATTCCGGGGCGCTCGCGAAGCGAGTGAACCCGGAATCTCGTAGCGACAACGACGGGATTCCGGGTTCGCGCGTTGCACGCGCGCCCCGGAATGACGTTGCGAGGCTTTGTCTAACCCGAATTGCGGAGTTTGTAAGTCCGCAATGCCGGATCGGTTCAGCTATGGCTCTTCAGCGCCGAGGAGATGTCGTCGAGCGCGGTCGGATCTTCGATCGTGGCCGGCATCGTCCAGGTATCGCCGTCGGCGATCTTCTTGATGGTGCCGCGCAGGATCTTGCCGGAGCGGGTCTTCGGCAACCGCGGCACGGTGATCGCGAGCTTGAACGCCGCAACCGGGCCGAGCTTGTCGCGCACCAGCTTGACGATCTCCTTCTCGATTTCGGCCGGATCGCGGGTGACACCGCTCTTCAGCACGATCAGGCCGCACGGCACCTCGCCCTTGATCGGATCGTTGATGCCGAGCACGGCGCATTCGGCAACGTCCGGATGCGACGCGAGGATCTCTTCCATGCCGCCAGTCGACAGCCGGTGGCCGGCGACATTGATGATGTCGTCGGTGCGACCCATCACGAAGACATAGCCGTCTTCATCGACATAGCCGGCGTCGGAAGTCTTGTAGTAGCCCGGGAAGTCGGCGAAGTAGCTCTCGCGGCAGCGCTCGTCCTGCTGCCACAGCGTCGGCAGATTGCCGGGCGGCAGCGGCAGCTTGATCACGATCGAGCCCATCGTCCCGGCCGGCACCGGCTTGGCGCCCTCGTCGACGACCTCAAGCTTGTAGCCGGGCATCGGCACCGTCGGCGAGCCGTGCTTGACCGGCAGCAGGCCAAGGCCGACCGGATTGCCGGCGATGCACCAGCCGGTTTCGGTCTGCCACCAGTGATCGATCACCGGCACCTGCAATTGCTGCTCGGCCCATTCCACCGTCGGCGGATCGGCACGTTCGCCCGCCAGGAACAGCGTGCGGAATTTCGACAGATCGTATTTGCGGATGAAGCTGCCGTCGCCGTCTTCCTTGCGGATGGCGCGGAACGCGGTCGGCGCCGTGAACAGCGCCACCGCGCCGTGCTCGGAAATCACCCGCCAGAACGCGCCAGCATCAGGGGTGCCGACCGGCTTGCCTTCATACATGATCGAAGTCGCGCCGTGGATCAGCGGACCGTAGATGATGTAGCTGTGGCCGACCACCCAGCCGATATCGGAGGCGCACCACCACACCTCGCCGGGTTTGATGCCGTAGAGGTTTTCCATCGTCCACTTCAGCGCGACCAGATGGCCGCCATTGTCGCGGACCACGCCCTTCGGCTTACCGGTCGTGCCGGAGGTGTAGAGGATGTAGAGCGGGTCGGTCGCATCGACCGCGACGCAGTCGGCCTTCTTGCCGGCCGCCAGCGCCTGCTCGCGCAAGCTCGCCCAGTCGTGATCGCGGCCCGCCTTCAGCTCGCAATCCTGCTGCGGACGCTTGAGGATGATACAAGCTTCCGGCTTCACCGAGGCGAGTTCAATCGCTTCATCGAGCAGCGGCTTGTACTTGACGATGCGTCCCGGCTCGATGCCGCAGCTCGCCGACAGGATCAGCTTCGGCTTGGCGTCTTCGATGCGGGTGGCGAGCTCCTTGGCGGCGAAGCCACCGAACACCACCGAATGCACCGCGCCGATGCGGGCGCAGGCCAGCATCGCCACCATCGATTCCGGTACCATCGGCATATAAAGGATAACGCGGTCACCCTTCTGAACGCCGAAGTCCTGCATGATGGCGGCGAGCGTCTGCACTTCGCGCAGCATCTCGGCGTAAGTGTATTTGCTCACCGTGCCGGTCAGCGGCGAGTCGTGGATCAGCGCGAGCTGATCAGCGCGGCCGTTCGCGACGTGGCGATCGAGGGCGTTGTAGCAAGTGTTGACCTTGGCGCCGGGAAACCAGCGGCCATACAGGCCGAGCGAGGGATCGAACACCTTGGTGGGCGGCGTGATCCAGTCGATGTCTTTCGCGACCTCTCCCCAGAATCCCTCCGGGTCGGCCAGCGAGCGGGCATGAACCTCGCGGTAACGGCTGTTGTCATGGATAGTCATGGCGTCACGCTCCCGTGGATCTCAAGGCGGTTTGCCCGCCATGTCCGGCTTTTAGGCGCGGTACGCAACCCCGCCTTTGTTCCTAATCAAGCCGCATCCTTTGGTTCGGTCCGGCCCGGGCGGCATTGTGGCGAGCTGCCAACGGGTTGCAAGCGCCGACCGGAGAGCTGGGGGTGGCGTCTAACTGCCGCCAGGTCCCGACAATTGCCGCAGGCGTGCTTCCAGAGCGGCGCGCAGATCGTAGCCCGGGCGGCCGAAGCCGGCGTCGCGCGCGGCAACGAAGGAAGTTTGTGCCTTCTTCAGCGCCCGCACCGCCGCAGGCTCGCCGGCGCTCTCGCGAAGCGCCCGGCGGTACAGCGCGTCGATGCGGCGGTCGAGATCGGCCAGCGCCGGATCGGCGCAGATCGCCTTGTCCACAGCCTTGAGGGTGCGGCGACAGTCGAAGCTCGGCTTGCCGGCGACCGCCTGCTGCACCCCGACCCGCTCGACCTCCAGCGCCAGCGCCTTGTGGTTGGCGCGCGCCGCGACGTGGTCGGGTTTCAGCTTCAGCGCGGCGGCGAAGTCGGCGAGCGCCTTGCGGGTGTCGCCCTTGCCGCGCCACAGCTCGCCGCGGGCATTGAGCGCATCGGGCTGCTTTGGATCGACCCGCAGCGCGTCGTCGTAATCGGCGATCGCCCGATCGACCTGACCGATCCGGGCATGAGCGGCGGCCCGCGCCAGCAGCGCCTTGCAGCGCTCGCCCTTCTCGGTCTCTCGGCTGTCGATCACCCTGCTGCACAGCACGATGGTGTGCCGCTCGTCCGGCTTAGCCGCTGCAGCGAGGCACGCCCCCGGATCGGCGGTCGGATCGTCCGGCGGCTCGCCACCGGTTGCGAAGGCGGGCGACGCGGCGATCAGTAAACTCGCGGCAATAAGGAGAGCGCGCATCGAACGAACTACCGCTTCATACTTCAGTCAGCGTCGTTTCATTGACTCCGTCATGCGCGGGCTTGACCCGGGCATCCACGACGTCTTTCAAGCGCCGCCGTGCACTTGTCATGGATGTCCGGGTCAAGCCCGACCATGACGTTGGAGAGAAGGAAGCGCTTCGCGCCTCCTTATCATGAGCGTCGCGCTCAATTCACCTTCAGCGTCAGGCCGCCGTCGACCACCAGTTCGATGCCGGTGATGTATTTCGACTCATCGCTGGCGAGGAATGTGGCGGCGTTGGCGACGTCCCAGGCTTCGCCCATGTGGCCCATCGGCACCTGGGCGTCGCGGGCGCGCCACATCGCATCGACGTCGCCGCCCGAATAACTGGCGGCGAGGCCGGCCGAGTGCGCCACCATCGGAGTCTTCATCAGCCCCGGCAGGATCGCGTTCACGCGGACATGATCCTTGGCGTATTCTACCGCGGCGTTGCGGGTCAGCGCGTTCATCGCCGCCTTCGAAGCCGCGTAGCTGACATAGGAGATGCCGAGATACCGGATCGACGCGATCGACGAGATGTTGATGATCGATCCGCTGCCCTGCCGCTGCATCACCGGCACGACGTACTTCATCGCCAGATACGCGCTCTTCAGGTTGATCGCGAACACCCGGTCCCAATCGGCTTCGGAGACTTCGACGACGCCGCCGGTCTCCGCGATGCCGACATTGTTGTCGAGCACGTCGATGCCGTCCCACGCCTTGACGCAGGCCGCCACCATCGCCTCGACGTCGGCAGCGCGCGAGACGTCGGCGGCAAACGCGATGCCTCGGCCGCCTTCGGCCTTGATGATGTCGACGGTTTCCTCGGCGGCAGCGAGGTTGCGATCGACGCAGAACACCTGCGCGCCCTCGCGCGCGAACGTCACTGCGGTCGCCTTGCCGTTGCCCCAGCCGGGTCCGATCGAACCGGCGCCGACCACCAGCGCGGTTTTGCCTTCAAGTCGTGGCATAGTCTGTCGTTCCACTACACGCTACGGCCGCGCCCGTCACGGGCGCGGGCCTACTCCGCCCTCGCCGTCGGGCAACCCGGCACCCGCGGCGAGGCGTGATTACGGCGTCCCGTGCGTGAGATCAAACACCTTCTTCTGGTGGGCAACAGCCTGCTTGGCGCTGGCGCTCTGGGTGAAGAGGTCCAGCGAATCCGCATCGTCGTCCGACACCGGCGTCAACGCCTGATCGGTGTAGGCGAGCCGCTGCGGATCGCGGGCGACCCGGACGCCGATCGCCGCGACTTTGGCAAATGCCGCCAGAATGACGCCGGTCTTGCGTACGCTGTCGAGCGCAAAACGCGGCCAGAACAGGAGCGCGTTCGGCGCGGCGAGGCCGGGCCGCCGCTCGGACGGGTGCCGCTGCCGGAACAGGCCGCACTGCAGCGGGTGCACATTCTCGACCCGGATCGCGGTGGAGAAGATCGCCAGCAGCTTGACCAGGCTGCTGATCTTGATCCCGGTCGCGGCGGCGCGCCGCAGCAGCGTCTCGATATGGTCGGGCGTGTAGTAGCGGCTCCACGCCTCGCGATAGATCGCTTCCCATTCGGACTGCGACATCAATGGATGCGCGGTGCAGACGTGTTCGACATCGTAGTTGTTGAGATCGGGATCCATCGCGACGCCGGCGCGCCACAGCGTCTGGTGATCCTCAGAGCCCGGCAGCGGCGTCAGGCAGAAGAACTCCATGACGTCGATCGGCAGTTCGCGCTTGATGATGTCGATATCGGCGCGGATCGAGGCCGGCGTGTCGGCCGGGAAGCCCAGGATGTAGCCGGCCAGCGTGATGATGCCGTGGTCCTTCCAGGCCAGCAGCATCGCGCGATATTCGGTGATCTTGTTCTGCCGCTTGTTGGCGGTGAGCAGATTGGCCGGATTGATGTTCTCGAGCCCGATGAACACCCGCGTCACCCCGGCGCGCTTGGCCTTCTCGATGAAGCGCGGGATCTTGTGACACAGCGTGTCGACCTGGATCATGAAGCCGAGCGGAATGTCTTCGGTCTCGCGGATCTGGATCAGCCGATCGAGGATCGCCTCCCAATCCTTGTTGCGGGCGAAGTTGTCGTCGGTGATGAAGTACTTGCTGATGCCCTGCGCCCAGTTTCGGCGTACCATCGCCTCGATATCATCAGGCGTGCGGTAGCGCGACTTGCGGCCCTGCACGTTGATAATGGTGCAGAACGAGCACTGATACGGACAGCCGCGCCCGGCATCGACGCTGGTCGACAGGCCGAGCGTCCGCTTCACGGTGGCGAGCGGCAGATATGGCGCCGGCACGCCCTCGATCCCGGGCAGATCGTTGAGGAAGTTGTAGACCGGCTGCAGCTGCCCGGCCGCCGCGTCCTGCAGCACGCCATCGAACCGGCCGCCCTCGGCCTCGCCGGCGAACATCGCCACGCCCATGTCGCGGCAGTCGTCGAGCCCGATCGCCTTGCCGTCGAGCATCGCCAGGCAGCCTGAGACGTGAAAGCCGCCCATCACCACCGGCACACCGCTGGCGCGGAACGGCCGGGCGATATCGAGCGCGCGCGGATATTGGTTGGACTGCACTCCGACCAGCCCCACCAGACCGAAATTGCCGTTGCGGGCGAAGCGGTCGAGCAGCGCCGGAATATCGATCCGGGTATTGAACTCGTCCATCGCCTCGATCTCGAACTCGACATCGGCGCCGAGCACCTGGCGCGCGGCGACGTCGGCGGCGATGCCGTAAAGCGTAGCGAGTGAGTTCGAGGGGATGATCCCGCGCCACCAGCGCAGGACGTAACCGTCATCGTCGTAATGTGACGGTTTGATCAGCAACAAGATAAACTTCCGCTTCGCGCGCGCGACCGGAGCCATCGGTGACACCTTTCCCTGGAACCGGCCGAACGCCCTTAAGCGGACGATCTGTATTGCGGCGCAGTGTGCCTGTGCTTCGGCTGTGGCCGCAAGCGATTAATCGGCATCAGCAGGGCGATATTCAACCGGCAGCAATGCGCTGAAAGGCTAGTCCGGGCAGCTACTGAGCGTCGTCGGCTGCGCGCCGATGGGGTGGCCGAAGATCTCGGACAGGCTGCGGCAGCTCCCCCCGCTGCACAGCCGCCACTCGCCCGCGAGACCGGAATTGCCGAGCAACACCTCACGCTGCGGCGGGCGTGTCACCGGCCATTGAAACCAGCCATCGACCAGTCGCGCGTCGGGGGCCGGTTCCATGCCGGCACCGCTGCCTTTGACGCGGGCGGCGATCAGTTCGAGGCCCTGCGGGGTCACCCGCCAGTCCTCCTGCCATTCGGTCTTTTCGATCGAATGCGTCCAGGCCAGCGTGAAGGCGGCGACCGCCAGCGTCTTCACCACGCCGGCGGACACGACGCACAGGCTCACGCGGCCGCCACCGCGCTACGCGGCCGCTGCCGCCATTGCCACGCCACCACCACGGCGGTGATCAGGAAGCCGATGTAGTCGCTGTAGGCGAACTCGCCGAGCAGGCAGATGCTGGCGGCGAACGCGACGATGCGTTCGATCACCGTCATCCGCGTGTAGAGGAAGCCGATCGACACCATGCCGAACAGGCCGATCGCGATCAGCGCCTTGAAGGTGGCGTAGACCACCGCGCCGTAGAAGCCGAGCTCGGCGGCCATCGGATCGCCAGGCTGCAGCATCAGGGCCGGCGAATACACCGCGATGAACGGGATGACGTAGCCGGCGAGCGCGATCCGCATCGCTTCCCAGCCGATCTTGTCGGGGTTCTCGCGGGCGATCGGCGCCGCGGCGAGCGCGGCCAGCGCCACCGGCGGCGAGAGGTCGGCCATGATGCCGTAATAGAACGCGAACATATGGCTGACGATCAGCGGCACGCCGAGCTTGGCGAGCGCCGGCGCGGCCAGCGCCGCGGTGATGATGTAGGTCGGGATCGTCGGAATGCCGGTGCCGAGCAAAATCGACAGCAGCATCGTCATCACCAGTGCCAGGAACAGGCTGTGCTCGCCGAGCCCGATCACCCAGGTGCCGAACACGGTGCCGACGCCGGTCTGGGTCATCATGCCGATGATGGTGCCGACGATCGCGCAGGCCATGCCGACGGTGAGCGCAGACTTGGCGCTGTCGGCGAGCGAATCCCGGCAAGCGCGCAGCGTGGCACGTCCGCCGCGGGTGATCGCGGCGATCGCCACCAGCGCGGCGACGATCACCACGATCCGCATGATGTCGAGGCCGCTATGCGACGCCGCGCCGACCACCAGCGCCAGCCCGATCCAGAACACGTAGCGCAGCACGGTGTTGGAGAATCCGTGCACGATCGACGCGCCGAGGATCAGCGCCACCGTCAGCGCCAGGCCCATCGAGCCGGCGTAGAGCGGCGTGAAGCCCTCGAACAGCATGAATACCAGCGCCGCCAGCGGCAGGATCAGGTACCAGCGATCGACCGCGGCGCGCCATGCGCTCGGGATCTCGGACTTCTTCATCCCGACCAGGCCATGCTTGCCGGCTTCGAGATGCACCATCCAGAACGCGGAGGCGAAATACAGGATCGCCGGGATCACGGCGGCCTTGACGATCACCGCGTAGTCGACGCCGAGCGTCTCGGCCATGATGAACGCGACCGCGCCCATCACCGGCGGCATGATCTGGCCACCCATCGAGGCGGTGGCTTCGACGCCCGCCGCGAAGGCGCGGCGATAGCCGAATTTGATCATCAGCGGAATGGTGAACTGGCCCACGGTGACGACATTGGCGACGCCGGAGCCGGAGATCGTGCCCATCATGCCCGAGGCGAACACCGCCACCTTGGCCGGACCGCCGCGGCTGCGGCCAAACAGGCCGAGCGACACGTCGGTGAACAGCTGGATCATCCCGGCGCGTTCCAGGAACGAACCGAACAGGATGAACAGGAAGATGTAGGTCGCCGACACGTAGATCGGTACGCCGTAGAAGCCTTCGGTGCCGAACGACAGGTGGGTGATGACCTGGTCGAAATCATAGCCGCGATGGTTGAACGGCGCCGGCAGATACTGGCCGAAGAACCAGTACAGCAGGCATACGCCGCACATGATCGGCAGCGCCGGCCCCATCAGCCGCCGCGTGCCCTCGAAGATCAAGACCGCCAGCAGCGTGCCGACCGCGAGATCGAGATGGGTCGGATCGCCGTCACGCTGGATCAGGTCGGCGTAGAAGATCCACTGATACAGGCCGCAGAAGAACCCGACCGCGCCGGTCAGCCAGGCGATCGCACGGCCGAAATCGGTGCGCGCGGTGAAATTGCCGATCAGCCCGAAGGTCAGCAGCAGCAGGAAGCCGACATGAACGCCGCGCACCACCTGGCTCGGCAGCACGTTCCAGGCCGCGATGACGAGCTGGAAGCTGGCAAACGCGATCGCCACCGCATAGGCCAGATAGCGCCACCCCCGCGGCCCGAAGCCGGCCGGGAAGCCGTGCTCGAAATTGTCGAACTCGACATGGACCGGCGCCGGCGTCGGCTCGACCGCAACCTCAGGCTTCAACATCGATGACCGTTCCCGCCGCTTGGTTTGTTATGAGGTTCGTTATTCCGAACGTCATGCGCGGGCTTGACCCGCGCATCCATCAGTCTCCCTAAGAAGATGGATGGCCGGGTCGAGCCCGGCCATGACACCTGACTTGGGGGTCGCGCCTACTTCAGCACGCCCTTTTCCTTGAAATACTTGATCGCGCCGGGGTGCAGCGGGACCGGGCTGCCGGCGGCGGCGGTTTCGAGCTTGATGCCCTTGCCGGCGGCGTGGGCGCTGGCGAGTTCGGGCAGCGATTCGTAGATCAGCTTGGTCATCTGATACGCCAGGTCGTCGGACACTGCGCTCGAGGTCACCAGATAGTTGATCACCGCGGCGGTCGGCACGTCCTTGTCCTGCCCCTTATAGGTGCCAGCCGGGATGGTCTCGGCGACGAACGGCGGGCCGATCTTGTCGACGACCTCCTTCGGCACCGCCACGACGTTGATGTCGGACGAGTTCGACAGGTCCTTCAACGAGGCGACGCCGAGGCCGGCCGACTGCAGCGTGGCGGCGAGCTGGCGGTTCTTCATCAGGTCGACGGATTCGGCGAACGGCAGATACTCGATCTTGCCGAGATCCTTGTAGTCCATGCCGGCGGCCTTCAGGATCGCGCGCGAATTCAGCTCGGTGCCGGATTTCGGCGCGCCGACCGACAGGCTCTTGCCCTTCAGGTCGGCCAGCGTCTTGATCCCGCTTTCGGCCGTCGCAACGATCTGGATGTAGTTCGGATAGATCGCGCCGATCACCCGCAGCTTGTCGAGCTTGGCCTTGAAGCCGGCTTCGGCGTCGCCGTCCCAGGCGGCTTTCAGCGAGTCGCCGAGCGAGAACGCGATCTCGCCGCGCCCCTGCTGCAGCAGGTTGAGGTTCTCGACCGATGCCTTGGTGGCCTGGACCTGAGCTTTGACGTTGGGAATCTTCTCGCCATAAATCTTGGCTATCGCGACGCCGAGCGGATAGTAGACGCCGGAGGTGCCGCCGGTCAGCACGTTGACGAATTGCTGAGCGCGGGCTTGCGGCGCCGCCAGGACAATGACCGCAACCGCGGCGACACCAAACAATCTGGCCTTCATGAACAGTTTTCTCCCTTAAGTTGTTGCTTGGAAAACTGACCGGCCGAACCGCCGCGGTCAACCCGTCAAATCGGCGGTCCGGGCCGATGGCCGCGGAACCCGAAGGCGGCGGCGCGAATTGTACGTTCCCGTTCAATGCAGCCGAAGAGGTTCGCGTGCCGCCCAGCCCTCCCCAGTCCCTGGCGCGGCCGCTCGACGCGCTGAACTTCTTCCTCGCCGACGTGCGCGACGGCCTCGGGCCATATCTGGCGATCTACCTGCTGGCCGTGCAGAACTGGAACGAGGCGTCGATCGGGCTGGTGATGTCGATCGCCGCGGCGGCCGGCATCGCAGCCCAGACCCCAGCCGGGGCACTGATCGACCGCTCCACCGCCAAGCGCGCACTGATCATCGCGGCCGCCCTGGTTGTGACCGTGGCGTCGGTGGTGCTGCCGTGGCTGGACAGTTTCGTGCTGGTGGCGGCGACCCAGGCTCTGGCGGCGGCAGCCGGCGCGATCTTTGCGCCCGCCGTGGCGGCGCTAACGCTGGGCATCGTCGGGCCGCGCGCCTTCGCCCGTCGGACCGGCCGCAACGAAGCCTTCAACCACGCCGGCAACGCGGTGGCGGCGATGCTTGCCGGCGCGTTCGCCTATGGGTTCGGTCCGGGCGTGGTGTTCTGGCTGATGGCCGCGATGGCGCTCGCCAGCATCTTCGCCACGCTGGCGATCCCAGCCGCGGCGATCGACGATCACGTCGCCCGCGGGCTCGGCGACGATCACGAGCGCGGCGCCCATCACGACCAGCCGTCCGGCTTTAAGGTGCTGCTGACGTGCCGGCCGCTCTTGATCTTCGCCGGCGCCACCGTGCTGTTTCACTTCGCCAATGCGGCGATGCTGCCGCTGGTCGGACAGAAGCTGGCGCTGGTGAACAAGAACCTCGGCACCACGCTGATGTCGGTGTGTATCGTCGCCGCGCAGCTCGTGATGGTGCCGGTGGCGGCGCTGGTCGGGCACAAGGCCGACGTCTGGGGCCGCAAACCGATCTTCGCCGTCGCGCTCGGCGTGCTGGCGCTGCGCGGCGCGCTATACCCCCTGTCCGACAATCCGTATTGGCTGGTCGGCGTGCAACTGCTCGACGGCGTCGGCGCCGGCATTTTCGGCGCGCTGTTTCCGCTGGTGGTGGCCGACCTCACCCACGGCACCGGGCATTTCAACATCAGCCAGGGCGCGATCGCGACGGCCGCAGGCCTCGGCGCCGCGCTGTCGACCGGCTTCGCCGGACTGATCGTGGTCAGCGCGGGCTACAGCGCCGCGTTCCTGGCGCTTGCCGGCATCGCTGCTGCGGCGCTGGTGTTGTTCCTGGTGCTGATGCCGGAGACCCGACAGCAGCAATCGGCGGCACCACCTTCCGCAGCGCCGGAGGCGGTCTCATCCACCGTCTAAAGCTGTCCAGCTGAACGTCAGCTCTCGGTGAGCTGCTTCAAGGTCGCCAGCAGCCGCCGTTCGCTCGCCGGCTTGCCGACATTCGGGACGCCGGCCAGCACGTCGCCGCCATGGCTTTCAGGCTTGTCATAGGCGCTGGCCACCGCGAACGGCACGTTCTGCGCCTTCAACCTTTCCGCCACCGGCGTGACCAGCTCTTTGCCGAGATTGACGTCGAGCATCGCCACCGAGGGAAGCTCGGCTTCGAGCAGACGGAGCGCATCCTGCACGGTCGCGACCGGTCCGATGATCCTCCAGCCATCGCCTTCGACCATCCGGACCAGATCCATCGCGATCAGGAATTCGCCCTCGACGATCAGAACCGTCTTCTGCACAATGCACTTTCAACTCGGGAGCGCTTCACTCCTCAGCGGGATGATGATCTCAGCCCGTAAACCCCCGACGGCGTAATCGAGTTCCGAACGTCCACCGAGGCTGTAGCTGGTCACTGAGCGGATCAGCTCCGTGCCGTAGCCGGTGCTGGTCGGCGGCGCGACCGCGGGGCCGCCGCTTTCGACCCAGGTCAGCCGCAGTTCACGCCCGGCAGCGTCAACCGCCCAGGTCGCCCGCAGCCGCCCACCAGGCGCGGACAGGGCGCCGTATTTCGCGGCGTTGGTTGCGAGTTCATGCAAGATCAGGCTGAGCGACCCAAGCGAACGCGGGGCTAGCACCACTGCGGGCCCCGACTCGATCGCGATTGCTGCCGGGCCGCCTTTGTAAGGCGCCAGGATCCGCTGCAGCAACTTAAGCAGCGCGGTCTCGTCCTGGGTGACGAACGCCAGGTCTTCGGCCTCCATCAGAGCGCCGAAGCGGCCGAGAAAGTCGTCCCTGTATTGCTCCGCTGTCCGCCCTTCCGTCGTGGTCTGCCGCGCCAGTGATTGCACCACGCCGAACAGATTTTTCATCCGATGCCGCATCTCGCCGAGCAGCAGATCCCTGGCGGCGTCGCGCCGAAACCGGTCGGTGGCATCGACGATCGACAGCAGCATCGAATGGCTGGCGTTGTCGGGATGGACCAGAGTGCGCGCGGTCAGCAGCATCGTCCGCGGCCCTAGGCCCGGGAAAACGTGATCGACCTGGTAGTTAATCACCGCCGCCGCCTTGGGAATGACCTCGAGCAACAGCCGTCGCAGGTCGGGGATGTCCCACTGACCGTTGCCGAGTTCGAACAGCGGCTGACCGATGGTCTCGTAGCGATCGACCTTGAAGGTTTCGAAAAACGACCGGCTGGCATTCTGCACGGTCAGGCTGGCGTCCAGTACCAGCATCGGATCGACGACCGTGTCGACGATACCTTGCGCCTGAACGTGGCTGGTACGCAGCAGCCGATAAAGATCTTCCATATTCATGCTGACCGAACCCGAGACGCGGCCGCGAAAAGCTATAGAGAAACTTCGCCGGTCACAATCCGGAAACTCGGACGATGCTGGATACGATTCGGCAGTTTAGTGTCGAGAGAGTTTCATCCGCTCCTGCTAAGCTGCTCCGATCGTAGCCCGCGAGGCGAGACGCAAGAGTACCCCCGATGCCGTCTCCCCCTTTTGACCCGTTCGCATTCGACCGCCGCACCGTGCTGCGCGGTGCGCTCGGCGCCGGGCTGATCGGTATCGTGCCGGTCAGCGCCGGGGCAGCCGCGCCGGTCTTGTTCTCCACCGATCCGTTCACGCTCGGCGTCGCGTCCGGTGATCCGGCGCCGGACGGTTTCGTGCTGTGGACGCGGCTGGCGCCTGAACCGCTGAAGTCCCGCGGAGGGATGAGCGCCCAGCCGGTCGAAGTGACGGTGGAGATCGCCGACGATCCGGCAATGACCCGGATCCTGCGCAGCGAGCGCACGACCGCCTATCTCGAACTGGCGCATTCAGTGCATGTCGAGATCGAAGGTTTGGCGCCCGGGCGCGACTACTTCTACCGCTTCCGCGCCGGCGGCGTCGACAGCCCGATCGGCCGCGCCCGCACCTTGCCGGCGCCGGACGCGACGCCGCAGCAGCTCCGCTTTGCCTCGGCCGGCTGCCAGCGCTGGGAGGGCGGCTACTATTCGGCGTGGCGCGCGATCGCCGAGGATCAGCTCGACTTCGTGTTCCACTACGGCGACTACATCTACGAATACGGCTTCGCGGCCACCGACAAGAACGACTCGCCCTGGCCGCGCACGATGCCGAAGGACTTTGCCACCTGCTACACGCTGACCGACTATCGCCGCCGCTACGCGTTGTACAAGTCCGATCCTGATCTGAAAGCCGCGCACGCCTCCTGCCCATTCCTGATCAGCTTCGACGACCACGAGATCGTCAACAACTGGGCGAGCGACAGCGATCCGAAGCAGACTCCTCCGGAGGCGTTCCTGTTTCGCCGCGCGATGGCGCTGCAAGCCTGGTACGAGCACATGCCGGTGCGCCGGGCGCAGCGTCCGCGTGGACCGGACGTGCTGGCATATCGCGGCTTTCGCTTCGGCACACTGGCCGACGTCGCGGTGCTCGACACCCGGCAACATCGCTCACGCCAACCGTGCGGAGACGGCTTCCTGGCGGGCTGCGCCGAAGCCGATCCGGCCGACCGCACCATGCTCGGCGCCGCACAGGAGCAATGGCTCGCCGCGCGGCTGAAGCAAAGCGATGCCACTTGGCGCGTGCTGGCGCAGCAGGTGCTGTTCGCGCCGTTCGACTGGCGCGGCTTTCCTAAGATCGAGGACAAAGGCGAGCCGGTGTTTGATGTCGACACCTGGAACGGCGCCACCGCGGCGCGCGACCGGGTGATCGCGATGCTCGACGAAGCCAAGGCCAGCAATGCCGTGGTGCTGAGCGGCGATCTGCACCGCGCGCTGGCGCTCGAACTGCATCGCGACGCACGCAATCCCAACTCGCCGTGCGTCGGCGTCGAGTTTCTCTCGACGTCGATCTCATCCGTCGGCGGCGCGCCGCCGGACGACGCAGCGATGGCCACGATGCATCGCAACAATCCCCAGCTGAAGTTCTTCAGCGATCAGCGCGGCTATACGCGCCACACCGTGACGCCACAGCAATGGCTGGCGGACTTCCGCGCGATCGACAGCATCGCCGTACCGGGACACCCCGCGCAGACGATCCGCTCGCTCGTCGTCGAAGCCGGCCGTCCCGGACTCATCACTCGCTAACGACGATCGTAGGAGACCGCGCCGCCGCGTGTGGCCGCGCTGGTCCTCGCCGAATCGCGCGCATAGGATCATGCTGGCCGCTCAACGAAGCTGGCCGCGCTGCCCGCAGCGCGGGATGATGCTCCAAGGGATTAGATGATCGAACCCCTCTATCCGCGATCGCGTATCAGCCGGCGCAGCATTCTGCGCGGAGCGGCCGCGATCGCCACCCTGCCGCTGCTGCCGCGCCTCGCGCGCGCCGCCGGCTGGCCGACCCGGCAGGTGACGCTGGTCGTGCCGTTCACCTCCGGCGGCACCACCGACATGCTGGCCCGGTTGATCGCGGCCCGACTCTCGGAGCATTACGGCCAGTCCTTTGTCATCGACAATCGCAGCGGCGAGAGCGGCAATATCGCGGCTTCCTACGTCGCCAAGGTGCCTGCGGACGGCTACACCTTCATCATCGGCACGCCCGGCATCCACGCCACCAATCGCCTCGTGTATCGGACCATGGGCTACGATCCGGCCACCGACTTCACCCCGGTGATCGTGATCGCCCGCGTCCCGAACCTGTTGTCGGTGACCAAATCGCTGCCGGTGACCAGCGTCGCGGACCTGATCAGCTACGCGCGGCAGCGCCCGCGCGAACTGTTCTATGGCGTGTCGGCGCTGGGCTCGACCGGGCATCTGTCGACCGAACTGTTCAAGACCATGACGGGCGTCGAGATCACGGCGGTGCCGTACAAGGGATCGGCACCGATGCTGCGCGATCTCGCGGAAGGCCGCGTGCATCTCACCATCGACAATCTGCCGGCTTCCAAACCGCTGCTCGAGGCAGGCGAGATCCGTCCGCTCGCGGTGACCACCGCCAAGCGCTGGCCGCCGCTGTCGCACCTGCCGACCATCGCGGAAGCCGGCGTGCCGGGCTACGAGACCGCCTCCTGGTTCACCATCGGGGCGCCCCGCGGCACGCCGACGGAGATCGTCACCAGCCTCAACACCACAGTCGCGGCGTTCCTCGGCAGCGACAGCGGGACGGCGAAACTCCGCGAGATCGGTGCCGAGCCGGGCGGCGGGTCACCCCAAGATATGCAGCGTCACGTCGAGGCCGAAATTGCGCGCTGGGAAAAAGTGGCGAAGACCGCCGGAATTGCGCCGCTGTAGCTACGCCGCGACCGTCGCAACGTGTGCAGATTTGATCTCCGACGAATGAGTGCGGCGTTGTGATTGCGACCGGCGCGTGACACCTAAACCCATCACATCGCCCACCTTTCAAAAGATTGCATTTGAATCATAGGCATCCATTTAACCCTACCTGGGACTTAGTGTGGGTTTCGGTTTAATTCCACATTTTGAACTCTCTCCAACCCCTAAAGTTTGGCGCGTTATTTCGGGGGGTGGACCAATGAGAGCAACGACGGAAGCGGAAGTGTGCGTACCTGCAGGCGGTTTCGGCCGCCGCAAGGTGGCGCCGCGCGCGTGTATCGTCGATCGCAAGCCGCACTTGCGGGCTTTCCTGGCCGACGCGCTGGAGGAGTTCCGATTCGTGACGGGGGAATGCGCCGGCGCGCTGGAACTGCCAGCGCGGCTCGCCGAACATCAGCCCGACCTGCTGGTGATCGGCTCGAGCGTCGATGGCGTCGAGGCGGAAGCGATTCTCGATACGCTCGCGACAACCTGTTTTACCGGCAGTGTGCTGACGATCGCGCCGCGCGAGACCATCATGTCGGACGCGATCCGCCAGCACGGCGTCGCGCGCGGCTTGAGGATGCTGCCGCCGCTGGCAACACCCTTCAGCGTGCACACGCTGAGCCTCAGCCTCGCTCCGCTGTTGCCGCAGGAGCCGGCGCCGGAGCCCGAGATCGACGTCGCCGAGGCGCTCAAGGCCGGTTGGCTAGAGCTGTGGTATCAGCGCTGCGTCGATGCGCATTCGCTGACCCCGCAGGGCGCCGAGGCGCTGCTGCGGATGCGACATCCGAACTGGGGCGTGGTGTCGCCCTCGGCATTCCTGCCCGACGGCAACGATCCGCATTTCCGCGCGCTCTCCGAATTCGTGGTGAAACGCGCGATCGCCGACTGGCACTATCTGCTCGACCACCAGGGCCCGGTCGACCTGTCGATCAACCTGCCGGTGAGCTTTCTCGGCAATGAGCGCGCGCTCGACGATCTCTCGGCCTGGGTGCCGCAGCATCCGGCGTTCGGCGGTCTGATCATCGAGATCGACGCCTCCGAGATCGTCGACCATCTGGACGAGATGGCGGAAATCAGTCGGCGACTGCGGCTGCGCAACGTCGCGATCGCGATCGACAAGGTCGGCGCCGACTGGCCGGCGCTGATGCACCTCGACACCTTCCCGTTCGTCGAACTGAAGGTCGACCGTTCGTTCGTCACCGGCTGCGCCGACGACCGGCTGAAACGCTCGGTGTGCAAGCGGATTGTCGAACTCGCCGGCGACTATGGCGCGCGCTGCACCGCGACGGGAATCGAGACCCGCGCCGACTTCCAGGCCGCGCACGAGCTCGGCTTCGACAAGATGCAGGGCTATCTGTTCGGCAAGCCGATGGGTCTGAAGAAATTCGCCCGCGCCGCACACGCGCGCCCGGTGGCGATGCAGGATTGAGCGCGTTCGCGTCGCGTCAGTCGAACGTCATTTCCAGGCACTTCGAGACGTCGTCGCCGAGTCCCGACGCGATGGTGACGCAGCCGCGGACCCGGCGCTGCTTGGTGTCGGCGGCCCAAACCACATAGCCGCCGGCGCCGAAGAACGCGTTGGTGTTGGCAGGCTCGGTCTCGGCGCCGTCGAACTGATAGTCGCCGTCGACATCGAAGATTCGCGGACGGCGGAAACAGCCGCCGTCGGTCTGGACGTTGATCACTTCCTTGTTGTCGCGCGTCATCGCCAGGCTGACGGCACAGCGGAAGTATTCCGACGTCTTGGTATTGAACAGATACGCGTAGGACCGGCAGGTGGCGGTGACCAGCTTGCCCGGGCTCAGGCCGCGGCTGCAGGAGATGTGCTGATTGTTGCTGAGCCGGTACTCGTCGGCGGAGGCCGGCGCCGCTGCGGCCAGCGACGCCAATCCGGCGATCAGCATCGCGCCGATCGAAAGGCCCTGCACCTGCATCGTCGTCCTCCCGCTGCGATCGTCGCGCGTGAACGGCGACTCGGTGCCCGAACCATAGCGGCGCGCCGACATGGGTAAAATCACAAAGTCGAACCAAACGGCGCTGACATCCGACCGACATCAGCATGCGGCATTGTTGACCGCAACTGATTGTTCGTGATTTGTTCAGAGACGGCCGCGCAGCACGATGGTCGACCGACTCGGTCGACCATCGCCCGGCGTGCTCTGTTTGGAGCCTCAGCGATGACCTCGTTTCGCACCACCCTGCTGATCACCGCCGCGAGCCTTGCGGCGCTGACGTCGGTCGCTCACGCCGACGCCGGCGAACCGTGGGTGCTGACACCGGACAAGGGCTACGGCTACACCCGCGACGGCAAGACGCTGACCTACAAGATGGGCACCAGCAACGCCAAGGAGCTGTTCAAGGGCGCCAAGAAAGTCCCGCGCGAGACGCTGTTCTTTATCGGCGCCAACGGCCAGCTCTATATGCGCTCCGGGCCGTTCCTCGAAGGCGACGGCAACTTCAAGTTCGGCGCCGATCAGTAGCGCCGAACGCGATCGCGCTTCAGCGCTGCGCGCTGGTCTCGAACGCGGCGAACAGCTCGCGTGCGCCCGGATTGTTGCTGTTGGCGTCCATCCGCGCGTCGGTGACGGCGAGCAGCTTCGCCACGGTATTGTGACGGATCGCCACCGGATTGCGCTCATAGCCGGAGCGCTGGAAGAAGTTCGAGGTCGGCACCACCTCGCGCATCTCCTGCGGCATCGTCACCATGTCGAGGCCGGTGCTGTCGCCGGTGAGATTCATCATCTCGAGTTCGGCGGCGGTGAGCCGCTCCGGGTAGCCCTTGCGCTGCGCGAACACCACCGAGGTCAGCAGCTTGTGAGTCTGCAGCAATGGGCCGACGTCGATGTCGAGCACCAGCGCGTGCACGCCCCAACCTTGCGGGGTGCGGCCGAGTTTTTCGTGCTCGCTCCAATTGCCCGGGATCGAGCGCGCGAACGCCACCATCCGCTTCACCACCGCGATCTTGCGGTCGAGCGCCTGACGCCGCGGTCCCGACAGCGTCGCAGCCTTGTCGTTCAGCGACTTGATGATCTGATTGCCCTGCTCGGCCAGCAGCACCAAGGTGTTGGTGGTGAGCAGCTGGTTGTAGCCGATCGCGGTCGAGATCGGCCGCGAGCCGGGCCGTGTCTTGCTGAGCCCGGACTGCATGTCGTGATCGCCGTTGCCGCCGGTCTCGAACGCATAGACCCGCACCGCCTGATCGCGGGTCAGGCCGGCCTCGCGCGCGGCGCGGGCATAGGCGCGCTTGAACTCGACCTCGCTCGACGGACGCTGCGGCGTGAACTGATAGTATTCGGCGGCGGCGCGCACAAAATCGGCGACGACCGGCAACGACTTGCGCTCACGCGGCGGTTCGGTCGACGGCTCCGGATCGATCGGCCGCTTCGGCCCGGTATAGACCGGCGGCTGCACCAGCACGTAGTCGTCGGGGGTGATCTGCTCGCCGGTGCGGCGCTTGGCGTTGCGGATGCGGCGCCGCTCGGCGATCGCGTCCCAATAGGCGCCGGCATCGCGTTCAAATTCGGCGCGCGCGGCCTGATACTGCTGCAGTCGGTAGCGATATTCGGCAATCGCCTGCGGCGAGGCGGCCTGCGCCATCGCGTTCGCCACCGACGACGGCAGCGGCGCCGCGGTCTGGGCGAGCGCGTGGGATCCAAAGGCGAGCAGCGCGACCGGCGCGAGCCGGGCGAGATGAATGATCGAATGAGCCATGCCGCATCCTCGCCCGATAGGGTGAATGAACCGTTGCCCCACAGCTTGCGCCGGGCATCACAAGCTGTGAACCCGGCGATTGTTTGTTTACAGAAGACAAGACGAGTCAGGCGGTACGACAGCGCACGGCGCAGGCTACTTCCAGGCGAACACCGGCTGCTCGAGATCGGCGACGCGGGTGACGCGGCCGGCCAGCACTTCACGGAATTGATAGATCAGCGCCGCGGTCGGCGCGTGGATGAAGTCGTCCTCGTAGCGGAACCGGACCACGCGGCGGTCGCTCTCCGGGATCGAGGTGAAGTCGAACACATCCGGCGGCGCGATCTCGGCAAGGCCGACGTGATGCACCGAGGCGACTTCGTCCGGGTTCGGCGCCAGCGGCCCGCTTCCCGCAGCCCACGCCACCACCGGGGTCACCAGATAGCCGGAGCGGGTCGGATAGTCATCGAGGATGCCGAGCACGTCGCCGGCGTTGAGCGCGAGACCGAGCTCTTCGTGCAATTCCCGCAGCGCGGTTTCGGGCGCTGTCTCGCCGTCGTCGCAGCGACCGCCCGGTAGCGCCCATTGATAGGCGTGGGAGCGCAGCCGCGGCGAGCGACGCGTCAGCAGGAACGCCGCACTGCCGTCCTCCGCCGCGACCAGCGCGATCGCGACCGCGGCGCGCTTCAGCCCGGACGGCGTCAGGCCATCGTCGTGGCGCGGAAAAGCCGCGCAGCGCGCGGCGATCAGGGCTCGGGTGGCATCGTCGTGCGCGTGGCTCATCCGTCTTGACTACACTGCGCACCTGACCGAGGAAACCGTTGCCGCCGCGCAAGGCCATGCGGCGATGGAGAGCCGATCGATGACCGAGACCACCACCGCCCGCAGCATGAAGGCCGACGGCTGGAGCGTGATCCACGACGACGGCTTCATCGATCTGGTCGGGCCGCTGTGGCATCGCTGCGTCGACGGCACCAACGAATACGCGATCGCGACCGCGGCCAAGCATCGCAACAAGCGCGGCCTGGTGCAGGGCGGGCTGATGATGACGCTGGCGGACCGCACCTCGGGCATCGCGGCGCGCGATCAGTCCGGCGCGCCGCATCTCGCCACGGTGCAGATGGACACGCATTTCGTCGACGCCGCCGAGATCGGCGACCTGCTGATCTCGCGGCCGCGGGTGGTGCGGACCACGCGCAGCCTGATCTTCACCTCGACCGAAGTCAGCGTCGACCGCCGCTGCATCATCCTGGCGCACGGCGTGTTCAAGATCGTGCGGCCGCGCTGACGGCCGCCCGGCGGCTCAGGCGGCGCGGCACCACCGCGCCAGCGCGTCCAGCGTCACCAGGGACTCGCCGGCCCCAACGCCGGCAAGATGCCGATACGGCGCATCCGGCTCGCCGAGATCGCTGAGCACCGCCAGCGCACCGGGGAAATCGTCGCCCTCGGTATAGAGCCCCGGGGTGACGATGGTCGGCAGCCCGGCGGCCCGCGCTGCGCGGACCCCGTTGGTGGAATCCTCGAACGCGACGCAATCGGCGGCCGGCAGCTTCAGGGCGTCGAGCACGTAGAGGTAGATGTCCGGCGCCGGTTTCTTGGCCGGCACCACATCGCCGGCACCGACCGCGTCGAACAGCGCCATCGCGTCCGGCCCGAGCGAGGACTCCAGCAGCGCCTCGACATTCGGCAGGCTGGTGGTGGTGGCAATGCCGAGCTTCACGCCGGCCGCCTTGGCCTCGCGGATCAGCCGCGCCACGCCGGGGCGCAGCGCGGTGCCGGCGACGACCAGCGCGGTGTAGCGGTCGGTCTTGGCCCGGTGCAGTTCGGGGATCCGATCGGCCGCCCGCTCGGCGCCATCCGGTTCCGACTTCAGGAAGTGAGCGATCCGCTCCTTGCCGCCGGTGACGTCGAGCAGCTTGCGATACAGCGTCGCATCCCAATGCCACGGCAGTTGCTCGGCCGCGAAGGTGGCGTTGAAGGCCTGACGGTGCAGCTCTTCGGTCTCGGCGAGCGTGCCATCGACGTCGAAGATCAGTGCAGAAGGTAACATAGAACCCACTTACTCTCGGACCGTGCGAGGCGTCCAAAAAATGAACACAAATCGGACCTGACAATGACTTGGGCAGGGTGTAAAGCAAACTTTACAATCATCATCAAGCCGCTCCGATGTCCGATATCGAACACGACTATTCTGCTCAGCGCCGCTGCGAGAAATGCGGCGGTGAAATGAAGCTGATCGGCCGTTTGCCGCGTCGGCTGCAACATCCCGCCCGAACCGTATTCCGCTGCTCCGCCTGCGACAACGTCGTGCAGGAATAGCCGAACCTAGCCAGGCGCCGGGCCTCCTTGCGCCAGCGCGGCATCCATCAGCTTCTGCAATTGTTTGGCGGTGAACGGCTTGGCCAGGCAATAGACGCCGTTCTCGACCGTCATCCCCTCCCGCTTCAGCATCGCCGCATCGAACTCGGGCAGCATTCCGCTGATCACGATGATCGGCAGCGCCGGCCGCGCCGCCCGCACCGCCGCCAGCACGCTCTTGTCCTGCACCTTGGGCAGGCTGAGATCGATCAGTGCCAGCGCGGGATCGCTACAGCTGAGCCAGTCGAGCGCCCCAGCCCCACTGTCGCACACCGTCACCTGATGGCCGGCTTTGCCCAACACCAGGGTCAACACCGTACGCACCGCGGGCTCGTCGTCGACGACCAGCACCTCCATCACCACCTCTTGGCAGGCGTAAGGACCGTGAGCGCCGCGACGCAAAACAAAGACCGGCTATGACGGTGTCAGATTGCTGCAGTTTGCGAAACGAGCGCAACTGGTAACGCTACGAGCGCGGGCACCGATGCACGCCGTTCAGCGATGCTGGACTAGCGAGCGCGGAAGCGAAGGGGGAGGGTGCCAGGGGCGACTTCACACTGTGAAGTAGATCGCCTTGTATTTATTTTCCAACCTGTCCAGGCAATTTACCCTCAGCGATACCCGTGATGCCGTCTCGATCACGCCGGTCGGCTGTGAATAACCGGCATAACTTCGCCCTATTCGCGAGTACTGCGCCGCACCGCGTAAAATGCGTGTAGTCGGCGGCGATTCGCCTGCTCATGAAAAAACCGGGCTCGCCTTCCCAAGAGTTCGCCCGGCTTCATGTCTCCAAACCACCTGCGGGCTTGGCCTTGATTTCAGTCTCGATGAAAATCACCACGTGAAGATTTTCAAGTCTGGTGTCGGCGTCGTAGCGACTACTGGGCGGCCTTCGGGCCGCCCCCCTTCACATTCTCGGCGCCGAACGTCTTTTTCCTAAACAATCTCTTCAGCATCGGGATCTTCGTAGGACGCGCGTTCTTCCAGTCTTTGTACATGGTACGGAAATTCTCGTACTCGCTATCCGGAGGCATGATGTCTTTGAAGCGAGAGAGGTCGACGGTCGACACCAAGGGACCTTCAACCTTGCATTTATTACGCAGCTGTTTTCTGAGCTCGATCGCATGGCCGTACAGATCTTCGCCAATCATTGTGCTGAACGCGATCACGTCGTCGGTCTGCCTATAAATCGATTCGATGAGCATTTGGTATCTGCGGTCGACGACGCCTCCTTGCGGCACGCCTAAGTACAGTTCGACGATGTTCGGAGGATTGCTGGCACGCCAATCGTCAGAGAGCTTGTTCCTGCCCTCCATGGATTCAGTCAACGCCTGTATCGAAGAAAGTAAAACCGGTACCAGCAAGAGAGATGGCCCCGTGAGCGATATTCTGTCGAACACGAGTTCCTTGATCTCGGTGACCGGAGACAGAAGCGGTTTTATCGTTTGTAGATCGACACTCAGAACATACGGCTGATTTGCTGGAATCGCACCCGACGCACGCTGGGCTAGAAAGTTCGCGAACTTTTGCTGCTCCTTGTCGTAAGTGTCCTTCAGCTCCTTCACGAACTGTCGCTTCAGTCCGAGGTGTGCATTGGCGACGCCATACACCATGCTCGAGGCTGCGTTGGTTTGACGGATCTCGCGCATGAGCTCGTCCCTGAGCTTCGACTTTTCGGCGATCTTCTGTGCCGCCCATGCGCCGCCGAATGCTCCCGCGAGTGATCCGACGAGTGACGTAGTGAAATTGGATTCGAGGACGGTCCTAACGCTCGTGGCCGCATCCTTGATTTGCTCAAAAGTCTCATGCCAATTTGGTAGGTAGCTGAGTAAGCCGCTCATGTTTGCCCTCAAATTGCATAATGCGAGACGTTCGCCTTATAAAAGACCGTCTCCGGAGAGAGGGTAGTTTGCCGCTTTCGGCTCGTGGCCAGGTCGGGTGGATTGCCCAAGAATGGGTCTATCGGAAATAACTGTGCCGCTTGCCGCTGATCACCGCCGTGGATTCTTCATCCATTTCAGTGCGGCTGCGTGGCTTTCGGAGATCGGCCGGTTTGAGAGCGGCGACGCGAGATCCTGAAGCAGCCAGCGGTTCTTGTTGACAGTGTTCGAGGCGCACCCGTTTTCCCGGAGTTTGTCCAGGCACTCGGTCACGACGCCGAACGTGTTCGCCGCGGCGACTGCCTATGCGATCTTATCTTGCTCGCGCTAGCGCGCGGGGTCCACGCCGGTCGCGAGCACAGCGCGCGCCTCTTCCCAACGCGATCAGGCAACCGTTACCGGCACGTCCGGGCAAGCCCCGAATGAGGTCGGTTTCTTTTCCGGTGAACCGGTAGCGGAAGCGCCAGAGCTTCGACCCGCTTGTCTCGATCTGAAGCGCGAGGCCTCGGCCATCCGAGATGCCTGTACGAATTTGCGCGCCGCTTTGCCGCTTCAATCGCAAGGTTCGTGAGCATGTGGGTAGTCCTTTCTGTTGAAGGACGACCTACTCTCAGTGCTACCCGCGAATTTCTGGGATGTCACGGGACGCCTTGGTGCAAGTCGGCGACGTAACCCGCTGCAATTTCAGCGCTTTACGGTACGTATGGTGTGCTTTAGGGCGCTGTGGGTACAGGAAATGGTGCCCAGGGGCGGGATGCGCGGGCCGAAGCTCGGCTCATTGAATTTACTAGCTTTTTCTTAGCCTAGGCGAGCATTGTTTACCACCCCTGTTACACAACCTTGCCGCCTGTGGACGAGGCCTGTAGGCGCTATTGCGGAATCAACCCGCAGTTGCCTTGATTCGAAGGATCGCGTTTCGTGGCTGCAGGTAATCGGGGGCACTAGGAATGTATGCCGGCTTCAAACCCGTTGAGCTAAAGCTCGGCGATATCGACCTAGACGACAAAAATCCAAGAATCGTCTCGCAGACGCCGTTGACGACACAAGGCGCCATTCTGGCCTACCTCTACGAGCACGAAGAGCTGGAAGCCTTCATCAAGCGAATTGCGTCCGAAGGTCACAACGTGGGCGCGGAACGTCCCTACGTCATCAAAAAGGGAACCCGCTATGTCGTTATTGAGGGGAACACGCGCGTCGCCGCCTATAAGGTCCTGACCGGCCTCATCAAGCCGCCCAAGGACTATGCGCAAACGGTACCCAACGTATCCGAGACCCTCAAGAAAGCACTCCTGAATGTCGTATGCACGCTGGCGCCCGATCGAGATTCGCTAATGCCCGTGATGGCCGGGGCCCATTTTGGTCGCGGCGACAAGTCCCAGTGGGGCTATCTTGGCAGCCGGCAAACGATCTACAACGAATGGAAGGCGGGCAAAACACTCGGAAAGATTGGCAAGGTTTTCAGGCTCACCCAAGGAGAAGTCAAAGACTATATCCTTGAGTATCAGTTGTACCTCAAGGCCCTCTCACTCAATTGGACGCACAAGGAGAAAGACGTCCTCCTTGCGCCAAACGTTGCCTTCAACCCACCGGTTCGCTTTCTGCAGACCAGTGGCCACAAGGACAAGATGGGCATCAAGTACGATACTGCCAATTTGAAGGTCGTGTTCGCTGGAGACGCAGATAAAAAGTTCAAGCACCTTGTGAAGAAGCTGGTCGTCAACCCGGAGCGCGGACTGGGCGCTACGGCGTCGTATGACAGCGTATTCTCCGATTATGATGAGGCCAGTTCCGGGGCAAAACCTGCGAAAACGGGACGAAGCGCGAAGACCGGAGGCGCAAGCGGCGCTAGCGGGGGCTCATCTGGAGGCGGGTCTACAGGCGGAGGCAGCGCGGGCGGAGCAACCGGCAGTGGGAGCCCCAAGCCCAAGCCCGGCGCACTCTTTGGCTACCAGCCCGGCAAGATCAATAGTGGCCTCATCACCCAGTTGCTGAAAGAGGCCAAGGAGATCAACTGCAGGAAATACCCCGCGGCCGCGACATTTTTGCTGCGCAACATCGTCGAGTCGATCTTGAAGCACATCATCGACGTTCAGGGCGGCAACAAAACTGGCAAGTCGCACGACCTGGAAGGCGCCCTCAACTACATCGCCAGCAATGCAATCGTGCTGCCTCCCGGCGATAAGAAAATACTGGCCGAATTCAAGAGGGATCATCTCGCCTATCTCAATCTCGGAGCCCATGGAAACATTATTCCAAATGAGACACGACTGGCAGCTGCTCGGGATTCAATCGATCAATTCGTAAAGAAGCATGTGTGATGATTAACTCGCCCCTTCGCTATCCCGGCGGCAAGGCAAAACTGTTCCCGTACTTCGTCGAGCTGATACGCGAAAACAAACTCTTCGGCCGCGACTACTGCGAGCCATATGCTGGGGGCGCCGGGCTTGCAATTCGCTTGCTCACCAACGGCTTTATTGACAGGGTCTTTATTAATGACCTCGACCCGTCGATCTACGCCTTCTGGGTTTCTGCGCTTTTTGATACCGATAGATTCTGCCGTCTCATTGCAAAGACCGAGATCACCATCGACCAATGGTATCGGCAGCAGAAGGTGTGGCAAAACGCCGACGTCGACAACAAGCTTGCCCTTGGATTCGCAGCCTATTTCCTTAACCGCACAAATCGCTCTGGCATCATCGAAGGAGCGGGACCCATTGGCGGCTTTGCCCAAAAAGGAAAATGGAAGATCGATGTGCGGCTAGTGAAAGACCGACAGATCGAGAACCTGAAGGCTCTGGCTGGCTACGCCAATCAAATCGAAGTCACGAATCTGGATGCCATCGACTTTCTCCAGAAAACACTGAGCAATCCAAATACCCTAACTTATCTAGACCCCCCTTACTTCGTAAAGGGTCACAAGCTTTACAAGAATTTCTACGAGCCGAAAGATCACGAAGAAATTGCTGAGTTGCTCCGCAACGAGCGGAGCGCAAATTGGGTCGTTTCCTACGACGACGTACCGGAAATTCGTGCTGCATACTCGACATTTGATCCCACAACTTATCTCCTGAGCTACAGCGCGGGCGAGAAGTCCGAAGGGCCCGAGGTCATTTTT
The DNA here is from genome assembly GCF_013415845.1 of Rhodopseudomonas palustris. Taxonomy (NCBI): domain Bacteria; kingdom Pseudomonadati; phylum Pseudomonadota; class Alphaproteobacteria; order Hyphomicrobiales; family Nitrobacteraceae; genus Rhodopseudomonas; species Rhodopseudomonas palustris. Next base: position 4,968,246 of record NZ_CP058907.1, read on the forward strand.
CTAAGCGATAGCATTAAGCCGCCAGTCGTCCCCGGCTTCAGTGTGCATCATGTTCGGCGCAAGGTCGCTGCAAAGCGCCCAGTAGCCACCAAGAAGTCCCTCGCTTCGAAGGCACGTAAACAAGCTTAGAGGCACACCCCCCCGGACGAGATTTGCGAAGGGGCTTGCATCTGAGACGTGACCTTTCAGGCGCGGCGGTTCGTTTTCCCCCATGCCCCACCGGGGCAGACCAAATTCACGATGGGACGCATCGACTGCAGGTGAGAACGGCTGCTCACTCCAGACCTTAGATTCAGTTCGATGAGTCAATTTGACTCACACCACAAGCTTGCCGCCCGACTCCCTAGAGAACTACTGTATCAACGGTCGTTGACTAGGATGTAAAGCGGTGGCCCACACTCAACCTAAGTTCGTTGCCTACTATCGGGTCTCGACGAAGAGGCAAGGCGCATCAGGGCTTGGTATCGCAGCACAACGGTCCGCCGTTGCGGCTTACCTAAATGGGACATCGGGAGTCATTGCCGCTGAATTCACTGAGATGGAGAGCGGACGCCGCAGCGATCGCCCCGCATTGGAGCAAGCGCTCACCACCGCACGAATCCATCAGGCGGCACTCGTCGTCGCTAAAGTCGACCGCCTCACCCGCTCTGTCGGCTTTCTGTCCAAGCTGCTTGAGGCAGGTGTCGACGTAAGGTTTTCGGACATGCCCGCTATCGAGGGACCAACGGGCCGCTTTATGCTCCAGCAGATGGCCGCCGTCGCCGAGTTGGAAGCCGGCTTAATCTCATCAAGAACGAAGGCCGCTCTTGCTGCTGCGAAAGCACGCGGGACTAAGCTCGGTGGGAACAGGGGAGTCCGCTTAACAAACGCTGCCCGTGCGAAAGGTCGGGCCGAGCAATCCAGTAGAGCACAGAGCCGCGCCGGCGATCTGGCTCCTCTGTTGCTTCAATTGCGGTCCAATGGGATCGCATCCGCCAATGCAATGGCTGCTGCACTGACTGCAAGAGATATTCCTACGGCTCGCGGCGGCCGCAAGTGGTCGGCGGTACAGGTGCGCCGTATCATCGCCAGAATAGATGGATGGGAGCGGATGGTTTTGCCGGCGCCGTAGCCGAGAAGAACCAGCATCTCTATCGAGACGCGCCCATGGTGATCCCATAGTCAGCCCATCATGAAGGCATACCAGAGAGGCTTGACCGAACGCTTTCTTGCCATGCCGCATTTTGGGAGTTTCACCCGAAATACGCCTTTGCCATATGTTCCTCGTTGCACCGCAGAAGAGGAACCAAATGAGGGATAAATTTGGACGGGCGAGGGACGCGTTTGGACGCTGGATGTTTTTGCCGACCATTGCGTCCCGCCCGTTTAGAAGAGTTGGACGCGGAATTGCCGGCGATCCAATTTATCCTGTACTCGGGGAGCGCGGTGCCTGTGCGTGCCTCAAATACTATGAAGATGCTCTCCGATTTCTGAGGGGAGAAGCCGATGAGCCGCCATCGCTGGAAGCTGTCAGATCGGCGGCGATCCCACACGGGCCTATTTTTGAATTGTCCCTACAAGACAGTGAGGCAACGCCCGACGTTTTCGGACCTAAGGTCTACGTCTGGATTGAAGATGCTGACCGGATGGAAGAGCTCTTTGACAGGAGCCCTCGGTGGTTGGATCCAGAATATGTACCGGTTCTTTTGCTTCTCGTGGCTGCAGGTGGCAGCCTTCGCTTCAACGATTCTACGTCAAGGAAGGACAAAAACGGAGTCGCTACTCCTCCTGAGAAGAGGAGGTTCTTCCTGGCATTCGGGCGAGGCGCGGAGCAAAACATCCGGCTCCTACGGATCATAGCCGACGCTCCAGAAGGAAGCCAAGTGCACCGACGCACTCAGAAGAGCGATCCAAATTTTCACTATGACCACCGAAAGAACTGCCTCGAATTCAAGAGTGATGATTCCGTCATTCAATCTGGACGACCGGCTGGATACAGCGGCAAGGGGCGGGAGGCTGCGATTGAAGCGGCCGGCGAGCATTTTGAACGGGCAGCCGAAAGACACGGCCCTCCGGCACTGCGCCATATAGCGGACAGCCCCGCGTCATTCAGGGAGCTCCTCGGGCGATGCTTCGAGATAGCTGACCGGCTTCACGCAGAGCAGACGCGCCGACGAAAGTTGGTTCGCTAGCACCACAGCAGCGTCGCCCGCTTCCTAACCCCTGCAATGCGCTTGGACTGTCCGTGTCCCGGCGTCGATGGACTGCGCCAATATGAAAGACGCCAGACGAACGATCTCTAGAAAATCGCTACGAACGCGGATCGCGGCACTTGAAGGTCTGCCCGTGTGCGTGCTGCCATTTTGCGGCCGACCGACGATGAACGCTGCCGGCAACGGCGTTGCTCTATTCCACTGTCGCCGTCACGTCGAGCACAAGGCTCGGCATGGATCGCACTGGCACGGGACATACAGCGCAGCCGAGTTGAAACCGTATCTTGCTGCCGCAACTTCGTATGTCCGGCATCGGTCGGAGATTGACCCGTTCATCAAGGCGGCCCTCAACACCATCGCACTTCTTCTCGAAGAAGCAGGTCCCACCGAGATCGCCACGCGGCTCAAGGGTATGCCGGCGACCAAACGGGCTCGGATCGCACTGGCGCGACTTCGGGTCGCTGGCATCAAGCCGGAGCGGATCGTCGCGATCGTCTTGGCCGTCACGGCATTGATCGAGGAAGACCCTGGCTCTCACCGGACGAAGGAGTTCCGCACGGTACAGATCGCAAAGGCCCTGCATCGCCTTGCGAGCGGCTACCATCGCGTTTGGGAGCTTCAAGACGAGAGGGGCCAGCTCAAGAAGGTGGCTGAACTCCACGCCTTTCCTCGGTCATCTGGGCCTGTCCTGAGGCTGATTGGTAAGGCCGTCGAGCAGCCGTGCGAATGGGTCGTTGAGAAGCACCTATCCGCAGTCCTCGCCCTGAAGGTCAAACGATACGGACGCCATCCCGCGTTGCCTGCCGGTGCGTGACATCTTCGGGCAATTATTCTCAGCGTCGTCTTCTGTCGAGATATCAGCTGCCACAGTGATGGTACGCACATGTTGGGCATTCAAGGGGGTCACTTTGAACACCCATCGCAAGTAGAGAATCCGGCACTCAATGGACGATCAACTCAACTGGATGTGGTTCGATCCACAATTCCGGGCAGGAACTGACGACCTCGCTGCTGCAGTCAAGCTAGTTGCCGACCTGCTCATAGAATACGAACTCGCGAGCGGCATTCGTAAGCGGGCACGGAAGCTCCCCGATAAGAGGAAGTTCTACGTCGCCGTCGAAGCGTTGGCCTGCAATTTACTGCTTCTCAAGGCAACCGAAGGTGACGCCAAGCTTGCCGTGCCGCGCTCGCATGATTTCCTTTCGCAGAAGGGGCGCAACGCGAACCCGGTCTACGGGCAGCATTTCATTCAAGCGGTCGACATGATGGCAGAACTCGAACTTATCAAGAAAGACGCTACGGGCTTTCGGCACTCCGATAGGCACAAGATGCCTTCACTCATCTCCGGCGCCTTACGTCTCCCTGACTACCTGCCGCTTGATCCCCCCGATTGGCGCAGCGTCAAACGGATAGACGACCCAGCTCTAATAATTAAGAAGGAAGGGAAGGATGAGGATGGGCGAGCTCCTGCCGTGGATTTCAATGAAACGGCCAGAACCAAGCAGTGGACCAGGCAAATCGGGTGCATAAATCGCTTCTTGCAGAATGCGCAAATCGAGATCGCCGGGGGCCCCGATCAATTGGCCCTCGGGAAGGATGGGCAGATTGTTGCACCTTTCCGGCGATCACTGCGGCGCATCTTCAACAACGGCAAGTGGGGCCATGGCGGTCGCCTTGCGGGCGGCTTCTGGATGTCGATGGAGCGGGGTGAACGCAAGCGCATTCGCATTGAGGGCGAGCCAATCGCTGAGGTGGATTATAGGCAGTTGTTTCCCCGCCTCGCCTACGTGCGGGCGCAGGCTGAGCAGCCGGATGGCGACATATACGATGTTCAAGGCGATAAGACCGGCCGGGATGGCTGGAAGAAGCTGATGAATGCGCTGCTCTTCGCCGACGGCCCCCTGAAGAATTGGCCAAAAGAAACGCTTCAGCAATTCCCCGTTGGCACAAAACTTCGCGATGCTATCGAAATGCTATGCCAGAAACACCGCCCCATCGCGCCCCTGTTCGGCACGGGGCTAGGCTTCGAATTGATGCGGGCTGAGAGCGACATCATCATCGACGTGACGACACAGCTTTTCAAGCAAGGCATCACCGCGTTGCCGCTGCACGACGCCGTGCTGGTGGCCGAATCTCGTGCCGTCGCGGCACAGAAGGTAATGCAGGATGAATTTGAGCGACGGGCAGGATGCGGCTGCGCGATAGTTAAAATCAAAATTACGCCCGAATAGCAGGCACTTCCCGTCTTACGTCTCCGCTAATGGAGGGGGAAACCTAGAGGGAAGCTCGGAGTGGGGGGGCTCTAAGCCGAACTTAGCGGCTGCACAGGAGGGGGCCCTCTAAGAGGGGATGAGGTCGGTGATCACCCCGCCCATAGAGGCGCGGGCCCTAGGTCGAGCTTTCAACGTGCCAGCCACTTGGCAGCCCCGTTGATGTCGTCCGGGATGAGCGGCTAGGAGTGAAGGCGTAGCAGTACGGCAACAATGCCAACCACTAAGCCAGTTAAGGCCGCAGTGATGCTGGCCAGCCGCAATGTCATCGAGCGAATAGCCTCCTTCAGGTCTGTCTTGGTCACGAGTTCTTGCATGACAGCATCCCCAGTCAATCGAGTAGGCCTCAGCGTCCTATGAAAGTCCATAATATCCCAAGTCAGAAGAGGCGCCCTTGAAGCATCGGCTTAAGGTTCAGGCACAAAGCTCTCCCCGTTGAGAGGAGGGCAGCGCCCATCCATCGCTCCATGCCCTACCCGAAGAATGGCCCTCAAGACCCGACATCAAGTAACGTCAGGCACTAGAGAGGCAGGGCTTAAAGCCATCACCTGCGGAATGTGAGGGCCCGCCTAAAGCCTGCCTCGGCGCACCTCAGCGGTCCCACGATGCGCCCGTTCGTTGCCGATGGGGGTTGGCGCCTTGCATCTTTACCGGACTCAGCGGGCGCCCTAGAGCCGCCGTCGCAGTGCCTCCGGGCATGGGCTTGGGGTCGGGCGTTTAAAGTGACCGGGCAGACACCGGACACGATTTTGGGGACGACTAACTTCGAGCCTTGCGCGGGGGAATCAACAGCTTATCCGGGGTCGTCTTTAAGGCACCCGCGATGCGAGCCAGCACGATCACCGTAAGGTTTCGCTTTCCCCGTTCGACTTGGCTGATGTAGGTGCGATCCAGCCCGGCCTCTAAGGCTAAGTCTTCCTGAGACAGCCCGGCCGCCTTGCGGGCTCTCCGCACGGTTGCCGCCACTACGCCAACGATGCCCGTCTCGTCTTCCATGAGAGCAAGGGGCCGCGATGATGACTTTTGGTCTACGGACTATAAGTCCCATTTTGTTTGAGAGACCGTGACTTATAGTCTACAAGACGGGTGTTCTCTTATGGAGGTTGAATTGCTGAAAGACCGTCCGAAAGTCCGGATCTCTGAAATGGACCCCACCCAGCCCGAAGCTCGGCTATTTAATGCCCTCGCGACGTGGACAATGGTTTGGGGCGTGGTCGGCGGGACTGTTTGGCTCTTTGAAACAGCGCTTTCTTCACTTGACCTGCCCCGCGCAGCTGTCGCCTTACTCGTCTACGCGGCAATTCCGGTCTCGTTTTTGAGCCTCATGTATTTCTGGCCACGATACCCAAGCATCTTTGAAGCGGCCATGCGACTTCGCTACTTCGCAATTCTTGCACTTGCAGCGTGGCTCGGCGCATATGTGAGCAATATGCGTTTCTCGACATCTTACGAGGGCCGGTTGGTCGAGAAGACGGTGGATACATGCAAGAGAATTCCCCAATGCAGGGAAGCTGCACGAATTTGGTGAAGTCGAAGCTCAAACTTTTATGGACGGAAACCTAGCAATGGCGTCAGCTATCGCCCTGATGGTCACCTCGCCGTAGCCTTCCGAAATATTCCGCGGGGCGTGACCTTGGATGGCGTCCAGGACGCGCATCTCGACCTGCTCATCAATTCCCACCGTCTTGAAGCGATGCCGCCAGCCGTGGCTTGGATCGACATTCGGGTCCTGCACGACTTCGCGGACAAACATGTTCACCTTATTCCGCGCAGTCTTCACCGCTTTGCGGATGCCAAGCTCATCTGAACCCGGCGTGATGAAGAGATGGCCCGGCTTGGAGCCTTCGAGAAAACCCAAGAAGCCTAGCTCAATCACCTGCTGATGAAGCACGACGACCCTGGCCTCATCTGTCTTTACGGGCCCGGCCTCAGGCGTCACATGCACGACCCAATGGTTGCCTTCTCGGCGAACATCCTGTTTCCGGAGCTGGAGCATTTCGCCCACGCGTGCACCCGTGAACGCGCACAGCCACGGCACCCACCGTTTCGCAGCCGCAAGTTTCGGTGCCTCCCGGCCTGCTTGGTAGCCCTTCGCATGGCGTAGGATGAGCGCGGCCTCCGCATCCGAAAACCCCTTCGAGCGGAGCTTTCGAGGCTTCGAGACTTTTAGCGTGATCCCCTCGGCAGGATTGGTGGCAATCCGCCTATTCATCTTGGCCCATGCAAAAATGGTCTTCAGGCCGGCAAGGTCGCTGTCCTTGACCGTCTTGGCACTCGCGCCTTTCGCAAGGCGGACATCCTTGAAACGGAGAATGTCTTCCGGAGTCACTCGGCTTGCATCATCGTGCTCCAAGACAGCGACGAGCTTTGCCATCGTGTTCCGATAGCTTTCATAGGTGCTCGGCTTTCGCCCAGCGGCTTGGGCTTCTGTCCACCAATCTTCAACCAGCCCCTTCAGCGAAACATCCGCCTTGATGGGATCGCCTGCGCTCCGCAGAGGGGCTCGCCAATCCGGAAAACGAGTCGCCTTGGGGTCCGGGGCATAGTTGCCCTCAGCGTTTCTCTTGCGGCTCTCGAAGGCGTCCCTCATTGCCATCCAGAAGGCGGACAGAAGGATGGCCCGAGAGTCCTCGTCAACGTGACGTATCCCTTTGCTGAGGAGCAGGCGGTCTACCAGCGGCCCGAGGGGCTGCTCCAAATCCTTTGCGTCTCCGCTGGAGCCGACCCTTTCCCACATATCCACCACGGCCGCCCAATAGGCTTCGTGCTCTTCCTGAGATTCAGCGCAGCGCTTCCAACCAATTCCGGGGATGTGTTCGATGGCCACTGTCCTGGCGCCGACCTCACTGTCGGCCCAAATGCGATAGAGATCGCCGGCGAGCGCCGTTGCTTGACGGTGCGAGAGCGTGACCGGGTCATCATTTCGAAACGCCTGCCAAATCGTCTCAAGGTGGCCTGCGATTGCCGCCTGCAAGATCTTCACTTGGGCCGGATCATCCGTGCCGAGCGAAAAGGAAATCGACTGGGAGCGCTCCGTCGGGGTGACGAATTTGGTGCTGCCGCCGAACGGAATCGCGAGCCTCCGGCCAGCGATCCTGCCTTTAATGTCAGCCGGAATGCGCTGCACGAAATAGGCAGACCGCGAGCTCTTCCGCTTCATGGGACGTACCACCCGAAACAGCATTGTTACGCACCCTTGTTAGGCAGTCGGGCAAGCGCAACACACTGATAGGGCTTAACTTATTGAAGGGATGGACGTCTTCAATAAAATGGTGCCCAGGGGCGGGATCGAACCACCGACACTGCGATTTTCAGTCGCATGCTCTACCAACTGAGCTACCTGGGCGTCGTCCGCCCGGTTCGAAACCGGGGGAGCGCCGGGTTATAGTCAGACACGGCGGCGCTGTCCACCCGTCGGGACGGTGTTTTGCCGGGGAAAAATTCACCGGATCGTCGCAGAGCCGGCCCCCGGAATTTCCACTCAATCCTCTTCGTCGTCGGCCGGGCGGCCCGGAATCGCGTAGGCGCCGGACAGCCAGCGATTGAGGTCGACGTCGCGGCAGCGCTCGCTGCAGAACGGGTGCGATTGGGCGGTCGCCGGCTTGCCGCAGACCGGGCAAGGCTTGGCGCCATTCCGCTTCGGCTTGGCCGGTTCAGCCGGCATTGAGCCAGCCGTGACGGATCGGGAAACCCTCGCCGCCGAGCAGCGAAATCGTCTCGTACAGCGGCAGCCCGACGACGTTGGTGTAGGAGCCGACCAGCTTGACCACGAACGAGCCGGCGATGCCCTGCACCGCATAGCCGCCAGCCTTGCCGCGCCATTCGCCGGAGCCGACATAGCCGGCGATGTCCTCTTCCGACAGCCGCTTGAACCGCACCCGGGTCTCGACCAGGCGCTGGCGGAATGCTTCCTTCGGCGTGACCAGGCAGACCGCGGTATAGACGCGGTGGTTGCGACCCGACAGCAGCCGCAGGCACTGCGAGGCTTCGTCGGTCAGCTCGGCCTTCGGAAGGATGCGGCGGCCGACCGCCACCACGGTGTCGGCGGCGAGCAGATACGAGCCGCGCAGATCATCGTCGAGCTGGATCGACTGCAGCGCCGCCTCGGCCTTGGCGCGGGCCAGCCGGTTGGCGCAGGCGCGCGGCAGCTCGCCGCGGATCGGCGTTTCGTCGACGTCCGCCGGCCGCAGCGCATCGGGCTCGATGCCGGCCTGATTGAGCAGCGCGAGCCGTCGCGGCGAGCCGGAGGCGAGAACGAGTTTGGGGCGGCCGAGCATGCGGAACTTTTGATTCGACAGGGTGGCGGGAGAGAGCGCGGAACCTATCGGAAGGCGCGTGCCGGGACAACAGGCGCCGGGCACAGAGCAGGACAGTCAACGCGCCGGCCAGTTCCAGGATGGGCGCTCGCCGTCGCGGACCAGCGTCTCGCTCAGCTCTTTCTCGAGCACGATCTCGCGGCTGTCCGCCTCGCGGCGCAGCGCCGATACCAGTCCGTCGGCATGCGACACCACGACGATCTGCGAGCGTGTCGCGGCTGCGGCGATCAGCCGGGCGAGCGGCGCGAGAAGATCGGGGTGCAGGCTGGCCTCAGGCTCGTTGAGGATCATCAGCTCGGGCGGCCGCGGCGACAGCAGCGCGGCGACCAGCAGCAGGTAGCGCAGCGTGCCGTCCGACAATTCAGCGGCTTTCAGGGGACGCAGCAGGCCGTGCTGCTCCATCGCCAGTTCGAAATAACCGTCGGCCTCGGACACCTCGAGGCGCGCACGCGGAAAAGCATCGTCGATGGTGGCCGCGAGCGCCTCGTGATCGCCGATCTCCAGGACGGTCTGGATCGCTGCCGCCAGATCGGCACCGTCGCCGCCGAGCACCGGCGTGCGGGTGCCGATCTGCGGCCGCCGCGCCGGGGCGTCGCGATCGGTACGCAACTGATCATAGAACCGCCAGTCCCGCATCCGGTCGCGCAGCAGCAATAGTTCGAGCGCTTCACGCGGATCGGCGCCGTGAGTCATCATGCTGTCGGCGGGGCTCAGCGACCGATACACCTCGCGCCACTGGCCGCCGTCGTCACGCACCCGCACGAACGGACCGCGCCGTTCGGCGAACGCGTTGGCGCGGCCGAGCAGTTCGCCGGTCCACACGGTCTCGACCTTGATCTCCGGATCGCGCGTGAACCTCGATGCGCGCGGCCCATCCGGCGGCGGCGGCAGGCCGAGATCGATCGCGTAGCCGTAATCCGGGCCGGCGAAACCGAGCTTCAGGCTGACGCGGGTGCTACGCGTCGTGCCCTGCACCGGATGAACGCCGCGCTTCATCGTGCGCGACAGCGTCTCAGGCCCGGCCCACAGCGTCGACGGCAAGCCGCCCTCGGCGGCCAGCGATTGAATCACCCGCCCTTGCGCGATCTCGGCCAGCAGCCGCAACGCGCGATACAGGCTCGACTTCCCCGTGCCGTTGGCGCCGGTGACGACATTCAGCGGCCCGAGCGACAGCCGAACGTCGCGCAACGATCGGTAGCCCGAAACAGCAAGTCGCGTGATCATTGCGATTCTCGCGGTGTCCTAACGCTCGATGGATAGCAGATGCGGAGCGAGCGGCCAAAGCATGGAGCCGCAGTCTGCGAAGTGGGGGCTCTTCTCTTTGCATGCTTGCGCCCCTTCCCCCGCGGAACGTCATTCCGGGGCGCTCGCGCAGCGAGCGAACCTGGAATCTCGATTTGCAGGAGGCCATGCTCCACAAACTCGGGATTCCGGGTTCGCGCCTGGCGGCGCGCCCCGGAATGACGTTCTGCGGGAAGGCGAGGTTACTCAGTGCGTCGTGCGAAGGCGTGCAAGGCAAGTCACGTTTTGCCGAAACAGATTACCAGCTCTCAACTACTCGTTCCCGCTGCTGTGGCGGCCGAAGCATCATCGCATGCGATGGATGCACATGACCGGGATGACTGAGCCCGCACCATCGGCGGCGAGCTCCCTCGCCCCGCTGTTGCGGGGAGAGGGTTGGGGTGAGGGGCAGACGCAAGCACTGACTCTCGGCCTTGCTGAGGCGCCCCCTCACCCGGATCATCGCTGCGCGACGATCCGACCTCTCCCCGCGCGCGGGGAGAGGTTGCGCTGTGCCTCGCAGCGACCAACTACTCGTTCCCGCCGCTGTGGCGGCCGAAGCGTTTGTAGATGCGTTGCATCAGGGAGTCGGCGACTTCGCGGTAGGCGGCGAGCTTCTGCTCGCGGTTGCCTTCGGTGCCCGTCGGATCGTAGGTCGGCCAGTATTCGACGTCGACCGCGTGGGCGCGGGTCAGCTCCAGCGCCTTGTGGTGCGCTTCCGGCGACAGCGTGACGATCAGGTCGAAGTTCAGGCCCTCGTAATCGTCGAGCTCTTCGAAGGTGGTCGGCTTGTGCTTGGAGATGTCGAGGCCGCGCTCGGCCATCACCGCCACCGCGAAGGGATCGAGTTCCTGGGTCTTCACCCCGGCGGAGCGCACATACATCGTACGCGGCGCGATGCCGCGCAGCATCGCCTCGGCCATCGGCGAGCGCACGCTGTTCATGCCGCAGGCGAACAGTACCGCGTGCGGCAGGCCGGTCCGCGACGGCGGGATCATCACCGCCGTCCGCCGCCGCTCGGCCCACGCCAGGTTGCCCTGCGCGCGCCGCGCATCGTCAGCCCTTCCAGTGCAGCACGGAGATCAGCGTGAACAGCCGCCGCGCGGTCTCGAAATCGATACGGACCTTGCCGGCCAGCCGCTCCTGCAGCGTGCGCGAGCCTTCGTCGTGGATGCCGCGGCGGCCCATGTCGATGGCTTCGATCTTGTCGGGCGTGGCGGTGCGGATCGCCTGATAGTAGCTGTCGCAGATCATGAAGTAGTCCTTCACGATGCGGCGGAACGGCGTCAGCGACAACAGATGGGTGATCACCGGCGCGCCATCCTCACGGCGGATGTCGAACATCAGCCGGTTGCCGGTGATGCCGATATGCAGGGTGAACGGCCCCTCGCCCGCGCCTTCGGGCGCGAACAGGTTCTTTTCGACCAGATCGTAGATCGCGATGGCGCGCTCGTGCTCGATGTCCGGTCCCGAGCGCCCGATCGATTCCTCGTCGAGCGTCACCGCGACGATGCGATTGTTGGAATCGTCTGGTTCCGGATTGCTCATCGCTGATTCAGACGCAGTCCCACCGATCGCGCATGCGCATCCAATCCTTCGGCCTTGCCGAGCGCCATCGCGGCCGGGCCGAGCGCGGCGAGCTGTTCGGGCCCGCACTTCAGGATCGAGGTGCGCTTCATGAAGTCGAGCACGCCGAGGCCCGACGAGAACCGCGCCGAACGCGCGGTCGGCAGCACGTGGTTGGAGCCGCCGACATAGTCGCCGATCGCTTCCGGCGTATGGCCGCCGAGGAAGATCGCGCCGGCATTGCGGATCTTGTCGGCGAACGCTTCCGGATCGGCCGTCATGATCTCGAGATGCTCGGCCGCGATCGCGTTGGCGAGCGGGACCGCATCCTCCAGCTTGGCGACCTTGATGATGGCGCCGAACTCGTCCCACGAGGCGCGCGCGATCTTGACGCGCGGCAGCGTGGTGAGCTGCGCCGCCAAGGCGCGCTCGACGTCGGCGGCGAGTACCGCGCTATCGGTAATCAGAATCGATTGCGCATTGGCGTCGTGCTCGGCCTGCGCCAACAAATCGGCCGCAATCCAATCCGGATTGGCGGTCTTATCGGCAACCACCACGACTTCCGATGGACCGGCGATCATGTCGATGCCGACGCGGCCGAACACCAGGCGCTTGGCTGCAGCGACATAAGCGTTGCCGGGGCCGACGATCTTGGCGACCGGCGCGATCGTCGCGGTGCCGTAGGCCAACGCAGCCACCGCCTGTGCGCCGCCGATGCGGTAGATCTCGGTGGCGCCAGCGAGCTGCGCCGCGGCCAGCACCAGCGGATTGAGCGTGCCGCCGGGCGACGGCACCACCATCACCACGCGCTCGACACCAGCGACCTTGGCTGGAATCGCATTCATCAGCACCGACGACGGATACGCCGCGGTGCCGCCGGGCACGTACAGGCCGACCGCCTCGATCGCGCTCCAGCGCCAGCCGAGCTCGACGCCGAGCGGATCGGTGAAGCGATCGTCCTTCGGCAATTGCCGGCGATGGAAGAATTCGATGCGGTCGCGCGCCAGCTTCAGCGCGTCGATCGTCTCGGAATCGCACGCCTTCACGGCGGCTTCGACCTCGGCCTCGCCGACCCGCATGCCGGCGGCATCCAGCGTCAGCCGGTCGAACTTTTCGGTCGCTTCCAGCAGCGCAGCGTCGCCACGATGTGCGACATCGTCGACGATGGCCCGGGTGGCGGCCTCGATATCCGCCGCAACCTCCCGCTTCATCGCCAGGAAGGCTTTGAATTTGGAAGCGAAATCGGGACTGGCGTTATCGAGACGAAGGGGCATGTCGATTGATCCGGCAGGCGGCTGCGGCGGGGCGGCCTCTGCTCAATGGCGCGGCGTCTTACCGCCGTCAACCCTCATAACTGCGTGGTTTGGCGGACGGCGCGGGGTGGCCTTGCGGCTCGCTCAGCCGAGCCCACCGAGGTTTTCCGGCGGAGCCTCGCCGTCGCCGACACCGAGCGCATCAGGACCAAGATCGGTCAGCGCGCATTCGAGGCATTCGACGTCGAGTCGCAGCATCCCGCCGCGCGAGAACATCAGCACCACGCTGCCGCCGGGCGGCTCCGGCGCAGCGTAGAATTCGAGGCCGATCAATTCCAGCGCTTCGTTCTTGGCATTCATGTCAATCGCGCGCGACTTGCAGGCCAGCACGCGCTCGAACCGCAGCGCGGCGATCAGGCGGCCGGGCACGGGTTCGCCCGACAGCGTCTGCTCCCAATCGAGCCGGTGCAGGCCGATCACCAGGCGCTTCTCGGTTTGTCGCCAGACGATGTCGCCGATCTCGACCCGAGCGTCCTGGACGTGCGCCGAGATCACCGAAAGATCGTCCGCATCGAAAGCAAGCAGCTTGAGATCGCCCACGGCCGGCCCCTTCGCGGCATCAGCCGCTGATGCGCTCGATGTTGGCGCCGCAGGCCGACAGCTTCTCTTCGAGCCGTTCGAAGCCGCGGTCGAGATGATAGATGCGGTTGACCATGGTCTCGCCTTCGGCAGCGAGCGCCGCGATCACCAGCGACACCGAGGCGCGCAGATCGGTCGCCATCACCGGCGCGCCGCGCAACCGCTCGACGCCGTCGATGGTCGCGGTCTCGCCATCGAGCGAGATCTTGGCGCCGAACCGCGCCAGCTCCTGGACGTGCATGAAGCGGTTTTCGAAGATCGTCTCGGTGATGTGCGAGGCGCCCTTGGCGCGGGTCATCAGCGCCATCAGCTGCGCCTGCAGATCGGTTGGGAAACCGGGGAACGGCGCGGTGGTGACGGTCACCGGGCTGATGCCGGCGCCGTTGCGCGCGACCTTGATGCCGTCGTTGTTGACGGTGATGGTGGCGCCGGCCTGGGTCAGCACGTCGAGCGCCGCCTGCAGCAGCTCGGGACGGGCACCGGAAAGCTGGACCTCGCCGCCGGCCATCGCCACCGCCATCGCATAGGTGCCGGTCTCGATCCGGTCCGGCAGCACGGTGTGGCGCGCGCCGTGCAGCTTGGCGACGCCCTCGATGGTGATGCGCGGGGTGCCGGCACCGGTGATCTTCGCGCCCATCTTGTTGAGGCAGTCGGCGACGTCGACGATCTCAGGCTCGCACGCCGCATTGTCGATAATGGTGGTGCCCTTGGCGAGCGCCGCCGCCATCACCGCCACATGGGTGCCACTGACGGTAACCTTGGGGAACGCGATGGTCGCGCCCTTCAGGCCGCCGGGCGCCTTGGCAATGACGTAGCCTCCGTCGATCGTGATCTCGGCGCCGAGCTTTTCCAGCGCCATGATCAGAAGGTCGACCGGCCGGGTGCCGATCGCGCAGCCGCCCGGCAGCGAAACCTTCGCTTCGTGCATCCGCGCCACCAGCGGCGCGATCACCCAGAAGCTGGCGCGCATCTTCGACACCAGGTCATACGGCGCGGTGGTGTCGACGATGGTCTTGGCGGAGATGTGCAGGGTCTGGCCCTGATATTCGTGGTCGCCCGGACGCTTGCCGGCCGCCATGATGTCGACGCCGTGGTTGCCGAGGATCCGCTGCAACAGCGCGACGTCGGCCAGACGCGGCACATTGTCGAGAATCAGGGTCTCGTCGGTCAGCAGGGCCGCGATCATCAAGGGCAGCGCCGCATTCTTGGCCCCCGAAATCGGGATGGTGCCCCGCAGCTCGTTGCCGCCGATGATCTTGATCCGATCCATGCCGATTCCCGCTGATTTGCCGTGGAATTATACGGCAGGAGCGCCGCCCGTGGCAAAAGCGTGGAATTTGAGGCGATTTCAAGGGCGACGGGGCTCGCGCGATGCCGCGGCGGGCGATCCTGTGCCCGCAAAACCGGGTCGAAGTCCGCTAAACCCGGATCACCAGCTCTGGCCGTAGGTGCGGTAATCGCGGTGGCGCGGCTCGCGAAATGCGGCGCGCGGATTGACGATGCAGTCCGCCAGCCGGCCGGAGGCCGCGGCGCGGCATTGCCCGTAAGAGGCATAGCGGCACTCGCCCGGATAGCCATAGCCCGGCGACGTGAGGCAGTACGGATAGTCGCGCGCCTCAGCGGGCGTCGCCACCGCGAACAGGCCCGCGCCGGCGACGACCGCAGCGAATGCGAAGGCGGCGGTCCGCAGCATCGCGGCAGTCTTCCATTTCGATAGCATTGCTCGATCCTCCCGTGATCTGCCGCACCAACCCGTCATCGGCTTCGTCGTTCCGGCCCGGCGAACGGTTCGCGTCCACACTGGGTCGCCGCCGCAAGCCGGCTCGGCAATCACCTTTTGATACCACATCGCGGCGGAAGTGACCGCGTCTCCCCGTCCCCTCCCGGAACGGCCAACGGGCCCGCCCGTTGGCCTGCATCGGTGCGATCGCACCATTCACCCGATGGAGGTTCTATGACATCCCGAATGACCCGTTTGACCAGCCTTGCCGCCGCCGCGCTGCTGGCAACCACAATGGCTGCCGCCGCCCAGAGCCAGACCGACTCGCGCGGCAACGCGATGGGCTCGCAGAACGTCGGCAACGGCGCGCCTCGAACCGGCACGATGGCGCCCGGCGCCACCACCGGCATGGGCGGCAAGGGCGTGAACGGGGCCAATCACCCGACTCCGTCTTCGACCCAGGGCGATACCGGCCCGCGCGGCAACAACAACGGCACGATCAGCGGCAACGCCGGCCGCTAACCGCTCAGGCGAATCGGACTTACTCAAGAGCCCTGGCTTCAGCCGGGGCTCTTTTTGTTTCGCGGACGTTTAGCCGGCCAGGTAGCCGTGCAGCGCCGCGACCACCTGGGCGCCCTCGCCGATCGCGCCGCCGACCCGCTTGACCGAGCCGGAGCGGACGTCGCCGACAGCGAACACCCCGGGCACCGACGTCTCCAGCGCCTGTGCCGGACGCTGGCCTTCGTCGGCCGATGGCGCGCCGGTGACAACGAAGCCGGCGCGGTCCAGCGTGACGCCGCAGCCGTCGAGCCAGGCGGTCGCCGGATCGGCGCCGACGAACAGAAACAGGTTGCTGACCACCATGATCCGGTCCTCGCCGGACAGCCGGCTGCGCAGCGTCGCCTGCTGCAGGCCGCTGTCGGCCGAACCGTCGAGCGCCACCACCTCGGTGTTGAACACCAGCTCGATATTCGGCGTCGATTCGATCCGCTCGATCAGATAGCGCGACATGCTGGCGGCCAGCCCGCCGCCGCGAACCACCATATGGACCCGCGCCGCATGGCCCGACAGAAACACGGCGGCCTGGCCGGCCGAGTTGCCACCGCCGACCAGAATCACCTCCTGCTGCTTGCACAGCCGCGCTTCGATCGGCGACGCCCAATAATACACGCCGCGGCCTTCGAATTCTGCGAGCCGCTCGATCTGCGGCCGGCGATAGCGCGCGCCGCTGGCGACCACGATGGCGCGGGCGCGCAGCTCGCCGCCATCGTCGAGCGTCAGCTTGAACGTGCCGTCGTTGCAGCCGCACACCAGCGACTTCACCTCGGTCGGGATCATGATATCGGCGCCGAATTTCTGCGCCTGATTGTAGGCCCGCGCGGTCAGCGCCATGCCGGAGATGCCGGTCGGGAAGCCGAGATAGTTCTCGATCCGCGCGCTGGCGCCGGCCTGGCCGCCGAACGCGCGCTGATCGCACACCGCCACGGTGAGCCCTTCTGACGCCGCATACACCGCAGTCGACAGCCCCGCCGGCCCGGAGCCGACGATGGCGACGTCGTACAGCTTGGAACGGTCGATGTGGCCGTTCATGCGCATCGCCAGCGCCAACTCGGATTCGCTGGGGTTGCGCAGCACGGTGCCGTCCGGCGTCACCACCAGCGGCAGATCACGCGGCGTCGGCGAATAGCGTGCCACCAGCTCGGCGGCGTCGTGATCGGTCGCCGGATCGAGCAGATGGTGCGGCCAGCCGTTGCGGGTGAGGAAACCCATCAGACGCACCGCGTCCGAGGCGTTCGCCGAGCCGATCAGAACCGGGCCGCCAACGCCGCCTTGAATCAGATTGACCCGCCGCAGGATCAGCGCCCGCATGATCCGCTCGCCCAGGTCAGCCTCGGCAACCAGCAGGCCGCGCAGTCGGTCCGGTGGGATCAGCAGGCACTCGACCTCACCTTCGGCGATGCCATCGACCAGCGCGACGCGGCCTGACAATTGGCCGATCTCGGCGAGAAATTGCCCCGGCCCCTGCTCGGCCACCGGTGTGATGTGGCCCAGCCCGTCGCGCTGAGTGACCGCGACATGGCCGGACAGCACCACGAACATCCCCGGGCCAGGTTGACCGGTCTCGAACAGCCGCGCGCCGTCGGCATAGCTCCGCACCTCACCGAACCGCCGGATCCGATCGATCTCGGTCGCGGTCAGCACCGGAAAGGTCTGATCGTGGCGATCGACAGGCCTGGCCTGAGAGGCATCCGGCCGGTCGTCCTCAGAACTCGAATCCGCCATGCATCCGCCTCTTCGCGTGGTCGCGCCGGGTGTCAGTCGCCGCCAGCATCACCGCGCTGGCTGGCGGCATCATGACCGCCGGTATCCGGCGTGTCTTGCACGATCGCGACAGGGCGTGTGGGCTCCGGCTCCGCGCGGCCGCGGGCCTGCGCCTTGCGGCGTTTCAGATTGGCGCGCAACGCCTCGGCCAGCCGCTGCTCGCGACTGGAGCCTCGCGGGGGCGAATTCTGCATATCGGCCATGGTGAATACTGCTGAACTCTCGGTTCCATTGTTCGACATAATGGTTTCGGCATGTTGCCGCGAATGAGACAGCCATGACAATCGAGGCTTCGGGGATCGCGCCGGCCGCGCAGAGGACGCTGGCGCTCTGGCACGACATGTTCGTCAGCCGGGACTGCGACCGGATGCGGCCGCTGCTCGCCGACGCGGTCGTGCTGCACTCCCCGGTGGTGCGGTCGCCGATCGCCGGCCGCACCGCCTGTTTGCTGGTTCTGTGCACCGTCTCCAGTATCTTTCAAGGCTTTCGCTACCATCGCACCTATATCGGTGACTCCCAACAGGTCGCGCTGGAATTCAGCGCTGCGATCGAAACCTGGGATCTGAAGGGTATCGACCTGATGCGCTTCAACGACGACGGCCAAATCGCCGAATTCGAGGTCCTGATCCGGCCGTTGCGGGCGCTGTCGGCGCTCGGTGAGGAAATCGGCCGCCGCATCGGACCACAGCTGATGCAGCTTAAGCGCACCGATCCGGTCCGCTGAGCCTCGCGGCAGGCCGCAAACCGCCCGGCCGGCGCTCGACACGAACGATGCGACCAATTCGAGAACCTTATGGCCGGTTTTTCCCCGGCATCCGGCGCGATCCGCTTGCGCCGGCGGATGCCCTGTGGCAAGGAACGGCCGCGCCGCGCGGGAGCCCCACTGGCTGATTCCCCGCCCGGTCGTTGCTGCCGTAGCTCAGTGGTAGAGCACTCCCTTGGTAAGGGAGAGGTCGTGAGTTCGATCCTCCCCGGCAGCACCATTAAATCTCAATCAGATCAATAACTTGCCGACAGTCGCACTGGCTTGCAAGAATGTCGATTGCGCATAAATTGGCAGGACAAAGCCTGAAACTGCGTGCCCATCCGTGCCAAATCCGAGCCGCTGAACCAAGCTGTTCGAGATATGTTCTGCGCTTCTTAAAGATTGTCGGAAGCAGACGATCAACCTGTTGCATCTATTCTGCTCCCGGTGAGAATCCATCAGCTCCTCAACTTGCGCTGAGCAGCCTCAAGGTCGGCACCCTCCGCCTCAATCTCCCAGTTTCGCCCAATCGAACGCAGCAGGTCTGCCGTTCGTGGCCAAGGCTCACACGCCTTGGCGGCGTCAAAGGCCGCTTTTGCCAACGCTCGCTCTTGTTCACCGCCATCGTAGACGCCACGAAAGTGAGCGCCTCTCATATTGTATCGCTCGATTGTCAGAGCGCGTTCTATTTTGGGTGATGCGAGCCTCTCTATCTGATCTCGAACTGCCTCATGCGGCCACACCCCGCTGTCATCCGGTGGCGCATGAGCAAGAACCTTGCCGACATAAGAGTCGGTTATCTCGGCCCGCTTTGTTTCAGTGCCGATCCGCCTAAACTCGTCGATCCAGTTCGTCAGAATCTCGCGGCTCACTCCTTTGGCATCGTGGCCGGGCAATCGTTTGAAGCCGGAAAGCAGCCGGTAGCTCACTTGGGCGTTCGCTTTTTCCACGTCGGAGGCTTCGTCTCTTTGGTCGTCATCTGCTCGAAATACGTTGCGTAAAATCTGGTGAAACACGGCCGGATCTCGGGCCATCGCATCGTAAAGACGAAGTCTTCGGTCCTCGTACTCAAGCAAGGGAAAAAGCTTGTATTCTCTAGTCGCGACGTCACTCTCTGAAGCATCCTCGCGTCGGTCCAATGCCTCCAACGCCTTGGTTACGTAATAGGTTGTCATGGTATCGGCGCGGTCCGGTCTCGACTTCAACTCGGGGACAATGTCGTCCAGCAACCGGAGCAGAAGTCGAGTTGGTATCTCTGCCAGGCGGTCAAGGCATGATTGGAGTGCTTCTATCGGACGTCGATACCTTAGTCGCATCAGCGTTGACCGCAGCAACTCGGACCGAAGCCCCTTCAAATAGCGTGGAGGCAAGAGGCGCCAGTATGCAGCTTCGACGTCGCGGCCAAGGCTAGCTCCCGCTCGCCAAGTCTCACGATCATCAGGCCACGCTGCCAACAGAGCGGCGATCGTCTCCGGGCTCACTTGGCTCTCGTCACGCAACGACTCCAGCCAGATCAACGCTCGCTGGTGCCCTATGATTCCTCTATAAAGCCCCGACAAGCCAACCGTGAGACTACCGACGGGATCATCAGCAAAGCTAAGCGCCAGTAGCTCACCGAGCCTTTCCTCACCCAAATTGCATCTGCTGAGTGTCTCCAAAACTACGTACGTATGACGCACTTCCTTCGCTAAGCGCAGGACAGCGGACACTCCCTCCGCTGAAATCAGATTGAGCAAAGCCTCTATTCGCTGAGCGTTCTGGATTTTCTGATCTACATCGTCAATGAGCCCCGTATCGCTAAAGAGCTGCGCGAGCGTGACGACTTGATCGGAAGGAGCATATTTTTCAACCAAGGCCTTAAACGGGGCGAGTTCCTTTTCTGGCAGAGCCCACCCGGCACCTCGGAAGCGCTCATGTCGCAACACCTCATCTCGGACTCTAGACCAGAGCCCCTTCCGCTCCACGTCAGCTAAATTGCTGAGCAAGACGTCCAGAGCTTTTAGAGCCTTCCCACGCGGCTCGGGCGGAAACGACGACATGCCCCGAATTAGTCGCTCCCAACGCGATGGGTCATTCGAAGCCAGTTCAACCGCTCGCTCGCACAGGGACGCTTGAAACGACCAATAGTCTCGATTTGTAATTGGCTTTCTTTCAGCAGCACCAGCTTCTCTTAGTCTTGGCTTCGCTGTGGGACTCGACACCCCAAGCTCTGTCGGCAAGAGCTTCAGCAGTAGCTCCCAACCTACCTCCGGATATGTTGCAACGACTTCATCAATGACAGCGATGCGCTGGCTTCCAGAGGCGTTGGTGTTGGGAGCCCACGGGATGAAAATCTCTACCAAGCTGTTCATCGGGCGATTTGAGATATACCCTCCAGGATCAAGACGGGCGAGGCGAGCAAGAATTAGGACAGACCGCCTAAAATACTCAGGGTCCCAAGCCATAGTTTCCAAAGCCCAGAGCACACCTGTATGCATTGACGTCGGAGACAGAAAGCCTTGGCGCTCTATAAAGATCGGCTTGATGGCTGATCCATCACCCCCGAGCATGTGCTCGAGGGCCAACAACAAAGGGGATGGCGCAGCCTCTGCCAAAAGAGGCAACTCATCTCGAAGCGCCGCGAGCAACCGAGGGTCCGAGTTCAGCCCCCGCAGCTCTTGTAAAGTTCGATTTGCGAACGCTTGTCCGTTCTCTGTCCCAAGATTAACCCGAGCAATCTCGCCCCAAGCTGCAAATAACAACAAGGTGGTGGCTAGCCCCTCTCTAAGCCATGCACTGCAGAGGGAAGAATCCTTCCTGGACAGCGAGAACAATGCATTTGGATCGGGCTCAGGCTCCACTTCGGAAAAGACTTCCACCATCACAGCGCGCAGTCGCTCGGCTTGTTCCGCCCCGAGCAACTGGCCCACGTGAATGAACGCGTCCATAGGAGCACGTACTTTCCACACTGATCCTTCCAGATCGAAAGGTGGGTCCGCATCGGCTAAGTAAGTCCTGACTTCCGCTTCAAGCTGGGAGCAATCAATTCCGGCCAGGCGTGTCACGAAGTCCCTGTCCCGGGGGTTGCTGGAATCCCAAGCACCCGCGAGGATCGCGGGCAACAGCTGGGTTCCTTTTTGGGTCCAAGCCGGAGGATCGTACGACCCCCCTGGAATCAGACGAGCGAGCGCCGTCAAGCTGCGGCCACTATATCTCGCATAGGTGAGGGCAATGTTGTCATCTAGCCCCATCGAGCGCATCGCCATGCCCATGGCATGCGCAGTTGGCCTCGTTAGATTGAAAGCACCGACGGCTCGCTGATGCCTTCCAAGTGGGACGAGCGTGGTACCCATCGCCGAGAATTGCGACGGCGATTTTGCCGCATCTTGCCTCAAGAGGAGAACCAATTGCCCCCTCCGGGGCAGCTGACGGCCGGCCGCGCTTGAGTCTACGACTACGGTTCTCGCCTCCAAAAACAAACGCTGGTCAAGAGCAGATTTTCTAATAGCCGCAACGGCAAACGCCAGAGCTTCATCGGGGGAGTCGGCCGCAACTACTACCGCGTTTTCCGACTTTGAAAGCTCCTCAATCAGGCGACCGGCTTCTTTTTCGCGCTCGCAAAGTAGAACGTCTTCTGTAATCGGCGGACTGAATCTTCCCGCAAAATCGACCCAATACTCTTCTGTGCTGAGCACCCCATTAACCGGAACCGTCTTTATAGTGTTTCTCGCATGCCAAGCAGAGACGGCAGGGTTTGCTTGAAGCCAGGTTTCGAGCTGCATGCCGTCTATGTAGCGGACGTCTTTCCAATGAGACTCCTTCTTTCGGGCATTCACAAAGTCCTCAATTTTATTGTCTTTGTTCGAGCTATCCCACGTTCGTGGGGAGACAAAAACGTATGTGCTGTTTCTTTGTACGTCCTCAGGAGTTTCAGCGGTGCGCTTGGCGAAATCACCTATTGCTTTACTTTGGTAATCGACATTCGTACCGAATTCCCAGAATGATTCCCCCAAGGGCACGTTCAGGGCGTCTACCGAACTTACGAGATGACCATCGAACCCGCGAACTTGTCCCTTGTCTCCGCTCGGAAACCGGATCGAAGCGATGTCCGGGACCGACGCCCGAATAAGATCAGAGACAATCTGCGGCAGCTCTGTGCGAGCTAGAAGGGTTCTTGCCCATTGCTCAAGCTGGCTGGCGGTTATCCATTTCATCAATGCTCACGCCTTCGAAAGAATTTTTGCTGAATGGTGCGACAACTCTGATGGAAGTTCTTTGCTTGATCGATCATCTCCAGAAACGAGAATCATCCGAACAAGGCAGCGGAACAATTATCTCAAAAATGATGATCGCTCACCATCGTTTGTCGCTCCCCAGTTTGCGAGCATCCTTTCTGCCTCGGCCGGCTCTCGCTTTATCCTGTAGATCGCCTGCCTGCTCAGGCCGGTACTTCGTGACACCGCTGATGGTCCCACCCCTTGCGCGACCATTTCCAGCACGGTGGCAAGCTGTTCCCGCGTGAAGCTTGGTTTTCGCCCGCGGTAGCGCCCCTCCTTCACCTTTGCCGCATCGATACCGGCGCGCTGAGCCTCTTTCGTTGCTTCAGCCTGAGCCTGGGCAGTGGCGGCCATGAACGCAATCAATGCGTCCCAAACGGCTTGATCCATCGGGTCCTTCGTTGCGCCATCAAAGGTCAGATTGTTGATGACCGTACGTACGACGACGCCCGTTCGCATGAATTCCCGAATGGTGTCGCAGACGTCCGCGTAGTTGCGGCCTAGACGATCCACCCAGCGGACGAGCAACATATCGCCACGGCGAAGAAGGTCGAATAGCCGGTGCCCCTGAGGCCGGTCCTTCAGCATTGTGCTGACGCCGGAGACGCCCTGATCGGCAACAACGTGGTCGACCAGAACCTCGCCCTACAGGAAGCGGCGCTTCGCGCTGCGGGGTGCGACCTGATCCGATCGGAGAAGAGGTCCGGCACCACGACCACCGGCCGGGCTGAGCCACAGACCGTGTTGGACTTTCTTCGCGACGGCGATGTGCTCATGGTGACGCGGATCGACCGCTTGGCCCGCAGCATCGGCGACCTGCAAGACATCGCCCGCACCGTAAGGGCTAAGGGCGCGAGCCTCAAGGCCACTGAGCAACCGATCGACACCAGCACCGCAGCGGGCAAGGCGTTCTTCGACATTCTGGGCGTGTTCGCCGAGTTCGAGACGAACTTGCGGAAGGAACGCCAACTGGAGGGGATCGCCGATGCCAAGGCCCGAGGCGTCTACAAGGGCCGCAAGCCGGGCATCGATCCGGCGAAGATCAAGGCGCTGAAGGCCGAGGGCATGGGGCCGTCAGCCATCGCGAGGGCGCTGAACATCGGCCGGGCGTCGGTCTATCGGGCATTGGAGGCAGGTTGACGCTCATCGGCCGATCAGTGTTTTTCGATCGCAGCCGCCCGCCTCGGCGATTGCCCGATATGGGAGGGTGACAACTGCGCCCGAGACTGATACACACATCGCACTGGCCAGCTGAAAAACGTCAACGATTTCAGTTAGAAAAGCGCTTCCTGCCAAAGTTCATCCTGTCCGGCAGCACCAGCGATTTGTAGGCAACCTTCTCAGGCTAGGTCACTCCCAAACATCTTCACACTTGGCGCGCTCGCTTTCGCGGGCTTGCATCGGCGTTCGCGATGGCAGGATACTGCGTGCTGCGGGGAGAGCATGCCGATGCGTATTCCGGTTGAAATTCAGCCGTGAGTGGAATCTCATACGGCATTGCCGCTGGTGAGCCGCCGAGATGTTTCAGCTGTTTTCGCGTGCCAAAACCGCCAATCAGTTCCGGGCCCGCAACGCGGCGCGGGATGCGGAGACCGATGCGGCGCGGGTGGGTTCGATCGGCTCCGCGATCGAAGCGGCGCTGCTGGCAGCGCAGGCTGAACATGCCGGCCTGAGCGAGCGGCTCCGCGACGTGGTGGCGCGGGCGGCGATCACCGTCGGCACCGAGACCGACGAATATATCGACCGTGCCCCTGAGGACACCGCACTGCAGAACCATTTCAGCACCGAGATCGCCAATGGCGAACGCCGTCTGCGCGAATTGGCGACCAGCATGGGCCATTACCGGTTTCTCAGGACGGTGCTGGCAACGCGTTTCCCCGAGCACACGGCCGCCGACGTCGCGAAGTAGCCGAGAGATCGCCATCGAGCCGGCCGGCTCATCGGTGAGTGCCGCGCTCTTTATCCGTGAACATTCCATGAACTTTGGCTAGACTTGCCGCATCGCTCTCGAGCCACGAGATTCGCACATCCCATGACCGATCTGACCATCACATGCCCGAACTGCGCCTCGTCGGTGCCGCTGACGGAGTCCCTGGCGGCGCCGCTGCTGAAGGATACGCAGGCCAAATACGAGCGGCTGATCAAGCAGAAGGATCAGGACATCGCCGGGCGCGAGCAGGCGCTGCGGGCGCAGCAGGCGGAGGTCGAGAAGGCCAAGGCGGCGGTGGCGCAGCAGGTCGCCGATCAGGTGACGGCGGCGCGGGCGCGGATCGCCGCGGAGGAAGCCGCCAAGGCGAAGCGCCTCGCCGAAAACGACCTCGCCGATAAAGCACGGCAGCTCGCCGAACTGCAGGAGGTGCTGAAGAGCCGCGACGCCAAGCTCGCCGAGGCGCAGCAGGCGCAGGCGGAGTTTGTGAAAAAGCAGCGGCTGCTCGAGGACGAGAAACGCGAGCTTCATCTGACGATCGAGAAGCAGGTCCAAGCCGGCCTCGAAGAGGCACGACAGAAGGCCCAGCAGGCCGCCGAAGACAATCTGCGGCTCAAGGTCACCGAGAAGGAAGAGCAGATCGCCGCGATGCAGCGGCAGATCGAGGATCTGAAGCGCAAAGCCGAACAGGGTTCGCAGCAATTGCAGGGCGAGGTGCTGGAGCTCGAACTCGAAGCCTCGCTGCGCGCCAAGTTTCCGCACGACCAGATCGAGCCGGTGCCGAAGGGCGAATTCGGCGGCGACGTGCTGCAGCGGGTGGTGAGCGCCGCGGCGCAGCCGTGCGGCAGCATCCTGTGGGAATTCAAGCGCACCAAGAACTGGTCGGACGGCTGGCTGACCAAGCTGCGCGACGACCAGCGCAAGGCCAAGGCGGAGCTGGCCCTGATCGTCTCCAACGCGTTGCCGAAGGGCGTGCACACCTTCGACCATATCGACGGCGTCTGGGTCACCGAAGCGCGCTGCGCGATTCCGGTGGCGATCGCGCTGCGGCAGTCGCTGATCGAGCTCGCCGCTGCGCGCCAGGCCGGCGTCGGCCAGCAGACCAAGATGGAGCTGACCTACCAGTACCTCACCGGCCCCGCATTCCGGCAGCGGATCGAGGCGATCGTCGAAAAGTTCACCGAGATGCAGAGCGATCTCGACAAGGAACGCCGCTCGATGATGCGGATGTGGGCCAAGCGCGAGGCTCAGATCCGCGGCGTGCTCGAGGCCACCGCCGGGATGTACGGCGATCTGCAGGGCATCGCCGGCAAAGCGCTGGCCGAGATCGACGGCATGGCGCTGCCGATGCTGGAAGACTTCAGCGACGACGACGGCGACAGCGAAGCGGCGTAAGGCCGGTTCTACGCGCCCGCGCGTAGACGGGTAGACTTAGGCGATCATCCGGGCCTGCTCGGCGAGCCGGTCGCGGTGCTCCGGCGCGGCGATGGCGATCATCTGGCGCGCGCGCTCGGCGAGGCTGCAACCGCGCAGCTCGGCGACGCCCCATTCGGTGACGATGGCGTCGACGTCGGCGCGCGGCGTCGTCACCGTCTCGACACGCGCGACGATGCGGCTCGACCCGTCCGGCGCCGTCGCCGGCAGCGCGATCAACGCCCGGCCACCGGGCGAGGCATTGGCGCCGCGGACGAAGTCGAGCTGGCCCCCGATCGCGCCGATCGCGACGCCGTTCAACGTCTCGGCATTGACGCTGCCGTCGAGCCCGACCTGCAGCGCCGAGTTGATGGCGGTCAGCCTGTTGATCTGTCCCAGCACGCCGTGATCGTGGGTGTAGGCGGCCGGCTGCATCAGCACCGACTTATTTTGATGAGCGAACCGATACAGCCGCCCCGTGCCGATTAGCTGGTTGGTGATGGTGACGCCAGGATCGATGCCCTTCCGCGCATTCGTGACGGCTCCGCGTTCGATCAGCTCGACCACCGCGTCGTTGATCAGGCCGGAATGGATGCCGAGGTCGCGGGCATGCGCCAGCGACGACAGGATCGCATCCGGAATCTTGCCGACGCCGAATTGTAGCGTGGCGCCGTCGGCGATCAGTTCGGCGGCATTGGCGGCGATCTTGCGCGAGACGTTGTCGAGAGCGCCGGACGGCAGTTCGAGCGGCCCGCGCCGAGCAGCGGCGCGGTGATGGATCGGGACGTCGTTGGGCCACTCCGCCCCATACGTAAACGGCGCGTCCGGATTGATCTCGGCGATCACCAGCCGGGCGCCGCGTGCGGCGTCGATCACGTAGTCGCACGACAGGCTGGCGCTGAGGCGGCCATCGGGCGCTTCTGCGAGCTGCACCAGCACCACGTCGACGCGGTGCCGGCCGGCGGCGAAATCGGCGCAGAACGCCGAGTAGTTGCTGGGGATCACGTCGAGCCGGCCGGCGCGCGCCAATTTGCGGGCGTTGCCGATCACGCCGTAGCTGACGAACGACACGTTCGGCGGCGCAGCCGAGAACGTGTCCGAGAACACCGGCCCGACCATCAACCGGAATGGCGGCAGATCGGCCGCCTGTGCCATCAACGCCTCAGTCAGCGTCAGCGGCTCGGCGGTCGCCTGGCCGCACACCACGAGATCGCCGGCGCGGATCAGGCCGGTGAAGTCGATCGGCGTATCAGCAGGCATCTGCGACCTCGCGCCGCGGCACGCGATCAATACGATTTCGCCAGGCCGAGCACCTTTTCGGCGATGAAGCTGAGCGCGAGCTGTGGACTGACCGGCGCGATGCGCGGGATCATCACTTCGCGCAAATAGCGCTCGACGTGATACTCCTTGGCGTAGCCGAAGCCGCCATGGGTCATCACCGCCTGCTCGCAGGCCTGGAAGCCGGCCTCGCCGGCCAGATACTTCGCCGCATTGGCGGCGGCGCCGCACGGCATGCCCTGATCGTATTGCCACGCCGCCGACATCACCATCAGCCAGGCAGCTTCGAGCTCGACCCAGTTCTTCGCCAGCGGATGCTGGATCCCCTGGTTCTGGCCGATTGGGCGGTTGAACACGATGCGGGTCTTGGCGTAGTCGGCGGCACGCGACAGCGCCAACTTGCCGAGCCCGACCGCCTCGGCCGCGATCAGGATCCGCTCCGGATTCATGCCTTCCAGGATGTAATGGAAGCCCTTGCCCTCCTCGCCGATCCGGTCCTCGACCGGGATTTCGAAATCCTCGAAGAACAATTCGTTGGAGTCGACGATCTTGCGCCCCATCTTCTCGATCTCGTGCACCTTGATCCTGGTGCGATCGAAGTCGGCGTAGAACAGGCTGAGGCCGTGGGTCGGTGACTTCACCTCTTCCAGCGGCGTGGTGCGCGCCAGCAGCAGGATCTTGTTCGCGACTTGCGCGGTCGAGATCCACACCTTCTGGCCATTGACGACGTAACGGTCGCCCTTGCGCACTGCGCGGGTCTTGAGCTGGGTGGTGTTGAGGCCGGTGTTCGGTTCGGTCACTGCGAAGCACGCCTTGTCGCGGCCCTCGACCATCGGCGGCAGCATGCGCTGGCGCTGCTCCTCGGTGCCGAACACCACGACGGGATTGAGACCGAACACGTTGATATGCACCGCCGAGGCGCCCGACATGCCGGCGCCGGATTCCGAGATCGCGCGCATCATGATCGCCGCCTCGGTGATACCGAGGCCGGAGCCGCCATAGGCTTCCGGCACGCAGATGCCGAGCCAGCCAGCGTCGGCCAGCGCCTTGTGGAAGTCGTGCGGGAAGCCGCCCTCGCGATCCTTCTTCAGCCAATAGGCGTCGTCGAAGCCCTCGCAGATCTTGGCGATGGCGTCGCGGATGGCTTCCTGCTGATCGGTGAGTGCGAAGTCCATGACTGGCTCTTTGTGTTGTTGTTTGACGGACGGGCGGGGCTTGCGCGACGCCTTACGGCGCCATCTGCGACGGCAGCCACAGGATGATGCTCGGGAACGCCACCATGATGGCGATCGCGATCAGGTGCGCGATGAAGTGCGGGAAGGTGCCGTGGAACACTTCGGCGACCGGCCGCTTGGCGTAGCGCGCGACGATGAAGCAGTTCAGCCCGACCGGCGGCGTGATCATGCCGACCTCGGCGGTGACGATCTTGATCACGCCGAACCAGATCGGATCAAAGCCGAGCGACTTGATCAGCGGCATGACGATCGGCACCGTCAGCACCAGGATGGCGATCTGGTCCATGAACGAGCCGAGCACGATGTAGCCGCACAGGATCAGCGTGATGATCACCCAGCGCGAAGTCTCCAACGAGCCGACCCAGGCGACGAGGTCCTGGGTGACGTGGGTGAGCGTGAAGAAGTATCCAAAGATCGAGGCACCGACCAGGATCGTCACGATCATGCAGGTGCCGTAGCTGGCGCTGAGCAGCGCCTTGTACAGCGTCCTCGGGGTCACCTTACCCTTGGAGATCGCGAGCACGAGCGCGCCCGCGGCACCGAGGGCCGAAGCCTCGGTCGGGGTCGCGACTCCGAGATAGATGGTGCCGGTGACCAGCGAGAACAGCGCCAGCATCGGGCCGATCTGCCACAGCAGCACGAAACGCTCGCGCCACGGCACCGACGCGACCCGAGGCGCACGTGACGGATCGAGCCAGACCAGGATGTAGATCGTCGCCATGATGGTCGCGGTGACCAGCGCAGCGGGAATGATCCCGCCGATCAAGAGCTGGCCGATATTCACTTCGGCGAGCAGGCCGAAGATCACCAGCGCCACGCTGGGCGGGATCAGCATCGCCAACGTTCCGGAGATCGCCACCACGCCGGCCGCCATCTTCGGCTCGTAGCCCTGCTTGATCATCGCCGGCAGGCTGGTCGACGACAACGTCGCCGCCGATGCCGTGCTGGTGCCGCAGATCGCGCCGAAGCCGGCGCCGGCGAGTGCGGTCGCCATGCCGAGGCCGCCGGGGATACGGCCGACCCAGGCCGAAGCGGTCTTGAACAATGCGTCGGCGACGCCGGACAGCAGCACCAGTTCGGCCATCAGCAGGAACATCGGGATGGTGATCAGCTCGTAGGACGACACCGTCGACAGCGGCGCAGTCTCCAGGATGCCGAACAACGTGCCGATACCGCCGACCATCAGCAGGCCGACCGAGCCGGAGAAGGCCATCGCAAAACCGACCGGCGTGCCGATGGCGAGCAGGACGAACAGCAGGCCGAGGACGATCAGGGTGGTCATGTCGGCCGCCGTTATTCGAAGGACTTGGCTTCACCGACCCCGACCAGGGGCGGCAACGGGTAGAGGTCACGGCCGGTGACGAGGCTCGCCACATGGCCCGCGAGCATCAGCAGCAGCCGCAGCACCAGCACGCCGCAGCCGAACGGCACCAGCGCCGCCGAAATCCAGGTCGGCCACGGGATCGCGCCGGCGAGCACGTCATTCTGCTGGAAATTGTCGAGCGCGCGGTCGAAGCCGACCTTGCACAGCAGCACGAACACGAACAGGCCGGTCAGCGCGGTGACGATCTCGGCGAGGCGCCGCCCCGCCGGCGAGAACCGCGGCACCAGAATGTCGACGCCGACATGGACGTGCTCGCGCAGTGCGTCCGATAGCGTCAGGAAGAACACGCCCGCCATCAGATACAGCCCGATCAGATCGTAGGTGAAGGAGAACGGACGGTTCAGCGCGTAGCGCATGAACACGTCCGCCACCACCAGCACCATGATCGCAAACATGAAGGTGACGGCGATCAGCGTCAGCGCTCGTTCGAGCGCGGCAAGAGCGGCACTGGCTCGTTGCATCACGCAGTCTCCACTGTTTTTCCAGGAGGACGCTTACTTGCTCGCACCAGCGGCGAGCAGGCTCTGAAACTCTTCGAGCGCCTGCGTGCCTTGCTTGCCGCGGGAGTCGACGCCCGCGGCCCATTCCTTGGCGACGCCTTTGAGCTTGTCCTTCATCTGCGCCTTGGTGGCGTCGGGAATCGGGTCGAAGGTCACGCCTGCATCGTTGAGCTGCTTGCGGGTCTGCAGCTGCTCCTTGTCGACGTCCGAACACACCTTCGGCTCGATCGCCTCCGAGGCTTCTTCCATCGCCTTCTTGACGTCGTCCGGCAGCTTGGCCCATGCTCGCTCGCTGATCGAATAGGCGACGATGAAGGAGCCGAAGCTGACCCCGTCGGTGGCATGCTTGACCAGCTTGTCGAGGCCGTAGGACGCGATGCTGTCGGCCGGGAACAGGACGCCATCCATCGTCCCGCGCGCCAGCGACTCATAGGCGTCGGGCGCCGCCATGCGCACCGGCACGGCGCCGAGCGCGCGCAGCGTCAGGTCCTGCGCGCCGCCGGTCGAGCGCAGCTTCAGGCCCTGGATCGTGTCCATCGAGTCGACCTTCTGCTTCACCGTGAACACCTGATACGGCGGCAGCACCACGGCCATCAGCAGCTTGATCTTGTTGGGCGCGTATTCCTGCTTGGCGAGCACGCCGTCGCGTGCGCTCTTCCAATAGGCCATCGTGCCCTGGCAACTCGTCGTGAACGACTCCGGCAATTGCGCCACTTCGGACAGCGGCATCTTGTCGGACGCATAGGACGGGGCGATGTAGCCGATGTCGACGACGCCCGACTGGGTCAGACGCAACAGGTCGGTGGCCTTGCCCATCTGCTGGTTGGGATAATAGCTGAAGGTCACCGCGCCGTTGGTGCGCTTGGTGACGTCGTCCATCCACGGCTTCAACATCAGGCGGACGAGGTAGTGCCCGGCGGGAAATGAGTCGGCAACCTTGAGTTCGAGCGCCTGAGCAGGCGCCAAAGCCATCGTCACCGGCAGCGACAACGCCACCGCCCAAGCCATGCTTGTCCGCATCCGAAGTCCTCCCTGTATCCGCCCGCAGCAGCGGGTGGAACGCGGCTTGTGCCGCTTTGATGGAGGGATCGTACATACAGGTGAATTTTTTCGTCAATATGATGGACAACGCATGGAGCTATGCGCGGCACGGGCATCCAAATCGATTGACCGGGTTATTTTTTGAATTCTAGCTACACGAATGTGAATTGAAGGATCGCGCGTTGGGACCTCTGTCTGGCATCACGATACTCGACCTGACCTCGGTGCTGATGGGGCCGTACGCCACCCAGACGCTCGCCGACATGGGAGCCGACGTCGTCAAGGTCGAAAGCCCGGAGGGCGACATCGTCCGCCACATCGGTCCGGGCCGCACGCCCGGCATGGGGGGGATGTTCCTCAACACCAATCGCGGCAAGCGCAGCATCGTCATCGACCTCAAGCAGAACGACGGACGAGAGGCACTGCTTCGGCTCGCCGCACGGGCCAATGCGCTGATCTATAATGTCCGGCCGCAGGCGATGGCGCGGCTCGGCCTGAGCTACGAGCAGGTCGCTGCGGTCAATCCGGGCATCGTCTATCTCGGCGCGTTCGGCTATGGCCAGGACGGCCCCTACGCGGCCAAGCCGGCTTATGACGATCTGATCCAGGGCGCCGCCGGCGTGCCGACACTGCTCGCCGCGGCCGGCGACGGCACCCCACGCTACGTGCCGATCACCATTGCCGACCGCATCGTCGGGCTGATGGCGGTCAATGCCATGCTCGGCGCGCTGATGCATCAGCAGCGCACCGGCGAAGGCCAGCGCATCGACGTGCCGATGTTCGAATCGATGGCGTCGTTCGTCCTGGTCGATCATCTCGGCGGCCTGACCTACGAGCCGCCGCTCGACCATGGCGGCTATGCACGGCTGCTGTCGCGCTCCCGCAAGCCGTATCAAACCAGCGACGGCCATCTGTGCGTGCTCATCTACAACGACAAGCAATGGCGCAGCTTCTTCGAGGCGATCGACCGCACCGACTTCCTGGCCCAGCCGCGCTTCGCCAACCACGCGGCGCGCACCCGCCACATCGACGAAATCTACGAAGAGATCGGCGCAATCTTCCTGACCCGCACCACCGCAGAATGGCGCGAACTGCTGGAGCGTGCCGACATTCCGGTGATGCCGATGCACAGCATGGAGTCGATCCTCGACGACCCGCATCTGCGCGCGGTCGGCTTCTTCGAGACCGTCGAGCACCCGGTCGAAGGCCGTGTCCGCCAGATGAAGGTGCCGTCGACCTGGAGCGCGACGCAGCCGCAGCCAGGCGGCCCGGCACCGACGCTCGGCGGTAACGGCCGGGACATCCTCACCGAAGCGGGGTTTTCGTCCGCTGAGATCGAGCGCCTCGGCCACAGCAAGGCGGTGCACCTGCCCGACTGACACCGGCCTGCGGGCCCAATTGAATCAAAGGGAGACGACGATCATGGCGGGGATGTACTTCGAGGAATTCGAGGTCGGCCAGGAATTCCAGCATGCGCTGACGCGCACGGTCACCGAGATGGACAATACGATGTTCAGCCTGCTGACGCTGAACCCGCAGCCGCTGCACATCGATGCGCATTTCGCCGAGAAGACCGAGTTCGGCCAGCGCATTTTCAACAGCCTGTACACGCTAGGCATCATGATCGGCATGACCGTCTATGATACGACCCTCGGCACCACCGTCGCCAATCTCGGCATGACCGACGTGACCTTCCCCAAGCCCGTTTTCCATGGCGATACGCTGCGCGCGACCACCAAGGTGCTGTCCAAGCGAGAGTCGAAGTCGCGTCCGAACGCCGGCATCGTCGAGTTCGAACACCACGCGCTGAACCAGAACGACGAGATCGTCGGCAAGTGCCGGCGCACGGCGCTGATGCACAAGAGGCCGGCGTGATGCGCTCGATGCTATTCGTGCCGGGCGACAGCCCGCGCAAATTCGAGAAGGCGTCGCAGGGCGGCGCCGACGCACTGATCATCGATCTCGAAGATTCCGTCGTCACCGAGAAGAAGGACGATGCTCGCGGCCTGACCCGCACGATGCTGCAGGCGCCGCGCGGCCAACAGAAGCTCTACGTCCGCGTCAACGCGCTCGACACCGGGCGCACGCTCGGCGACCTCGCCGCCGTGATGCCGGCGCGGCCCGACGGCATCGTGCTGCCGAAATCGCGTAGCGGCGATGACGTGCGCAACGTCGCGCTGTGGCTCGACGCCTTCGAAGCCGCCGCGGGTATCGAGCTTGGGACAACCCGGATCGTCGTGGTCGCCACCGAGACCGCAGGCTCGATCTTCGGGCTCGGCAGCTACAAGGACTGCTCGCCGCGGCTCGCCGGATTGATGTGGGGCGCGGAGGATCTCGCCGCCTCGCTCGGCGCCACCGAGAACGGCTCGGGCGGCGTGTTTCACAGTCCGTACCGGCTCGCGCGCGACCTGTGCCTGATGGGCGCGGCGGCGGCAGACGTTACGGCGATCGACACCGTCTATACCGACATCGACAATCTTGCAGGCTTGCAAGCCGAGACACGCGCGGCGCGGCGCGACGGCTTCACCTGCAAGGCACTGATCCACCCCAAGCACGTCGATATCGTCAACGCCGCCTTCGCTCCGACCGAGGCCGAACGGAGCTGGGCCGAAAAGGTGATCGCGGCGTTCGCAGACAATCCCGACGCCGGCACGCTGCGACTCGACGGCAGAATGCTCGACAAGCCGCATCTGCGCGCCGCGCAGAAGATTCTCGGACTATGACAAGCGCGGGTGGCCGGGCCGGCCGCCCCGAGGGCTCCTGATGATCGTTCGCCAAGCCGCCAATGTTCTGGAGATCCTGGAATACTTCGCGCGCGTGAAGAAGCCGGCGACGCTGGCGGAAATCGCCGACCATTTCGGCTGGCCGCGCTCTTCGACCTTCAACCTGCTGACGACGCTGGCCGAGAAGGGCTATCTCTACGAACCGCGGCCGCGGGCCGGTTATTATCCGACGCCGCGCTGGCTGGTGCTGGCCCGTGAAGTCGCGGAAGTCGAGCCGCTGCCGGGCTGGACCCACGCGCTGATCGCCGCGCTGTCGACCGAGACCGGCGAAACGGTTGCGATCGCGGCTCCGGCCGGGGTGATGGCGGTATTCATCGACGTCGTCGAATCCGCCGCCGCGATCCGGTACTTCGCCAAGGTCGGCCACCGCGTGCCGATCCATGCCACGTCGAGCGGCCGCGCGCTGTTGCTGCAATACTCCAAGGACGAGCGTGACTCGCTATATCGCAAGATCGAGTTCAAGCAATACAACCACACCACCCCGATCAGCATCGAGGCGGTCGAGGCTGAACTGCGCAAGTCTGTCGAGCGCGGCTACTGCCAGAGCTTTGCCGACTACAGCCGCGACCTTGCAGGCGTTGCGGTGCCGCTGCCCGTCGGCGAGCGTCGGCTGTCGGTCGTAGTGGCCGGCCCGGAATATCGCATCGGCGATAAGACCGCGGCGATAGCCGTCACGCTGCAGCAGTTCGTCGAGCGGTTTCGCGCGGTGTAGACCTTCTGCGCCGCGGCCGACGAACTCCATCGTTGCGAGGAGCGAAGCGACGAAGCAATCCAGCTCGGTGCAGGAAGCTCCTGGATTGCGTCGCTCGCAAAGACCGGAGAGGCCCTTCTCACTGATCAGCGGTCGAACACCGTGTTGCGCTGCGCGTTGACCAGGATGAACGTGGTCCGCTTCGGAATTTCCTTCAGGTTCTCAGCGCCGATATAGGTCATCGCCGAGCGCAGGCCGCCGGCGATCTTTTCGACCGTGGCGTGCACCTCGCCGCGATACGGCACCTCGACGGTCTTGCCTTCCGCGGCGCGATAATCGGCGACGCCGCCGTGATACTTGTTCATCGCGGTCTCCGACGACATGCCGTAGAATACCATGCTGGTCGGGGTCTTCTGCCCATTCTGCTCGGCGTAGCGCAGTTCGCCGCCGCATTCGTCGTGGCCGGCCAGCATCCCGCCGAGCATCACGAAATCCGCGCCGCCGCCATAGGCCTTGGCGAGATCGCCGGGGACCACGCAGCCGCCGTCCGAACAGACGTGGCCCTTCAGCCCGTGCGCCGCATCGGCACATTCGATCACCGCCGAGAGCTGCGGATAGCCGACACCCGTGAGATCGCGCGTGGTACACACCGAGCCTGAGCCGATGCCGACGCGGACAATGTCCGCGCCGGCGATTACCAGCGCTTCGGTCATCTCGGCGGTCACCACCGTGCCGGCCATGATGATCGCGTCCGGGTTCTCGTCGCGCAGCCTGGCCACCGCACGCACGAAGGCTTCGGTGTAGCCGTTGGCGACGTCGATGTTCAGCATCGGCACCTTCACCTTGGCCTTCACCGCAGCGAGCCGCTCCCAATCGGCCGAACCGGTACCGACGGTGACGAACACGTTGGCGTCCTCGTCGCCGGCAAGATACTCGGCCAGCCGATCCGGATGATGGAACTTGTGCAAGGCGACCAGCGCGCCGAACGGTTTGAAGGCCTTCGCCATCTCCAGCGTGCCGATGGTGTCCATGTTCGAAGCGATCAGCGGAAAGCCGGTCCAGGCCCGGCTGGAATGGCGGAAGCGGAGGCTGCGCTTGATATTCGCCTCGAAACGCGACGACAGCACCGAACGCTTGGGCCGGATCAGCACGTCGCGAAAGTCGAGCTTCGGGTTCAAATCGATGTGCACGCACGCCACTCCCGGTTTCATCGGCCGAACGCCGACCTTAAGAAGGAAACATTGCGCATTGGTTGGCGCACGGGAAGGGAGAACAGGATGCAAGTGGCGGTGATGGGGGCCGGTGCGGTCGGATGCTATTTCGGCGGGCTGCTGGCGCTGGCTGGCCATGACGTCACGCTGATCGGGCGGCCGAACCATGTCGCCGCGATCGAAGCGAACGGTTTGCGGCTGGAGACCAAGACCGGCACACAGATGATCCCGCTGAAGGCCGCGAGCGATCCGAGCGCGATCACTCCGCCCGATCTGGTGCTGTTCTGCGTCAAATCCGCCGACACCGAAGCTGCGGGCCGCGCATTGCAGCCACGGCTGAAGCCGGACAGCGTCATCCTCAGCCTGCAGAATGGCGTCGATAACGCCTCCCGGCTGCAGGCCGCGATTGGCCATCCTGTGATCGCCTCGGTGGTGTATGTCGGCACTGAAATGGCCGGGCCGGGTCACGTCCGGCATCACGGTCGCGGCGAACTGCTGATCGGCGCCTCGACGCAGAGCGACGTGATCGCGGCCACGCTGACTTCGGCCAAGATCCCGACCACGGTCGCACCCGATATCGATCAGGCGTTGTGGTCGAAGCTGATCCTGAACTGCGCCTACAACGCGCTGTCGGCGGTCGCCGACCTGCCTTACGGCGCGCTGCTGGCGATCGACGGCACCGAGCAGGTGGTCCGCAACGTCATCGAGGAATGTATCGCGGTGGCGCGCGCCTGCGGCGTCAGTATCCCCGACGATGTCCTCACCAAGACGCTGGCGCTGCCCGGCGCGATGCCGAGCCAGAAATCGTCGACCGCCCAGGATCTGGCGCGCGGCAAGCCGAGCGAGATCGACTTCCTCAACGGCACCGTCGCGCGGCTTGGTGCCGCGCACGGTGTGCCGGCCCCGACCAATCTTGCATTGACCGTCATGGTCAAGCTGGTCGAGTCCCGCCGCGGCAGCGGCGCCTCGTGAGTTACGGCGTCAGCTTGATCCGGCAGTTGTAGGCCTTCCGGTAGCCAGCTGCGCGGGCATCGTCTTCCGAGCAGAACCAGCGGTTCGGCTTGGTCAGGCTGGCGTAACTCGGGCAGCCGCGCAGCTGATACACGCCGACATTGCCGGTGATGCGGGCGCGGCGTGCCAGCTTGCCCTTGATGGTGCAGCCCGGCAGCATCGCCGGCTGATCGGGAAACATCGCCTCGATCAGCTCGCTGTGTTTGTCCTCGCGGCAGGCGGCACCGCGCAACGGGGCGTCTTTGTCCCAACGCCGGAAATCGTTCGGCGCGACGAAGCAGCCCTGCCACAGCCCCTTGCGCTCGTCTTTGGCCTTGGTCTCATCGCCGGCAAAACGATCCTTGCCGCTGGCGGCGGCATTGAGGGCGAAGCCGTCCTGCACCAGCCGGCGGCTGAGGCTGTCGGCCTCGCCGGCAATCGCGCAGGTGCCGAGCCGGCGCCCCTTGAAGACCGGGTCCGGCCCGAGATCGCGGCAGGTGACGCTGCGGCCGCCGATCAGCTTGACCAGCGCTTCGCGGGCTTCGAGGCCGCAGGCCGATGGATCGGCGAACTGGTTGACGCAGCGCTGATCGAGCTCGGGCGCATCGACCCCTTCCAGCCGGAAGACCTTGTCACCGAGCTGCAGGGTGTCGCCGTCCTTCACCACCGCTTCCGCGGCCAAGGCCGGCGCTGCCAGCGACAGCCCCAGCACCATCACGATCAGTCGACGCATTCCCTAATCCTCGTCCCGTCTGCCGGCCGCTCCGGCCGGTCACAGTCATACCAGCCGTGCGCCGAAATGGTAGTCGTGCAGCACCGGACGGCTTTGCGGCTTCGCAAGCGCTTGCTAGAACCAATTCATGTCCGACCAATCGATCCCTGATCCGGTAATGTCGTTCGACGACAAAGCGCGGATGATTCAGAACCGCCGTTCGATCCACGGCGCCATCATCGGCCTGCAGCTCGACCGCTACGCACCCGCGGAAGCGTGGAGCAGCCTGCCCTATCACCCGGTATTCGTCGGCGACGTTTCGACCGGCGTGATCCATGGCGGGGTCGTCACCGCGATGCTCGACGAGAGCTGCGGCATGGCGGTGCAGCTCGCGCTGCCCGGCACCACCGCGATCGCCACGCTCGACCTGCGGATCGATTACTTGCGACCGGCGACACCCGGACAGGTGATGCGCGCGCACGCGCATTGCTATCACCTCACCCGTTCGATCGCGTTCGTCCGCGCGACTGCGTATCAGGACGCCGAGGACGTTCCGATCGCCACCGCCACCGCGATGTTCATGGTCGGCGCCAACCGCACCGATATGCTGCGGCAGACGCCGAAGGTGACGATGGACTCCGCGCCCGAGCTGGTTGCCCCCGAAGATCCGGACGGCGGACCGCTCGCGATCAGTCCCTATCCACGCTTCCTCGGCATCCGCGTCGATGGCGATGCCCAGGCGATGATGCCATACGCCCCCAAACTGGTCGGCAATCCGATCCTGCCGGCGCTGCATGGCGGCGTGATCGGGGCGTTCTTAGAGACCGCCGCGATCGTCAGCGTGCGCCGTGAGATCGGACTTGCTACGGCGCCGAAGCCGATCGGGCTCACCGTGAACTATCTGCGTTCGGGCCGGCCGCTCGACACCTTCGCCAAGGTCTCGATCGTCAAGCAGGGCCGCCGGGTGGTTGCGTTCGAAGCGCAGGCCTATCAGCGCGATCCGGCCGAGCCGATCGCGTCGTGCTACGGCCACTTCAAGCTGCGCTCCGGCCCGGCGGCGTAAACCGCAGCCATCCTTGCTCTAATTCGCCGCTGCCGTTCAGCGATTAAGCGGTGATTCACCACGCTCCGGCAGGCGAAACCGGTTTCACGCTGGATTCAGCATTGTGGGAATAGGTATCGCGCTGTCGCAACGGGCGCAGGTCTGACGCGGCACATTGCTGCGAGATCGACACCTCTGATGACCGCGAACAGCAAGATCGCGAACGCCGTCTACATCGAATTCGTTCGGTTGCTGTACACCGCGCGCTGGCCCATCGTTGTGGTGGGCTGTGCGATGCTGACCACCGGCCTCGCGGTCGCCTGGCAGACCCGCGACGTGGTGATGGCGGTGATCGGACTCACCGGCATGGCCGTGACGCTGGGACGGCTCGCGTTGTGTTTCGCGTTCGACCACGCGGTCGCAAAACACCCACTCGATGTCGAGACCGCGAAGCAATGGGAACGCCGTCTCGCTGTCGGCGTGATCTCGACCGGCGTCTGCGTCGGTGCCTTCGCGGTGCGTTGCTTCCTGCTGTCAGATCTGGCGGCGCATATGATTGCCGGCGGTCTGGTGTTCGGCTATTGCGCCGGCACCACCACGCGATTTTCGATCCGGCCATGGATCGTGCAGGCCTCGCTAGTGGTCTCAGTGACTCCGGCGGTCGCGGCGGCGCTGTGGAATTTCGACCTTCTGCACGTGGCTCAGGCGGTGTTGTTCCTGCTGTTCGCCTTGGGCGGCCTCGAACTGATCGACTACATCCACGCCACCACCGCCGAGCAACTCACGCTACGCGCCGAAGCAACCCGGCTCGCCCGTGCCGACGCGCTGACAAACCTGCCGAACCGGCGGCATCTGGTCGAACATTTCAACGAACTCGCCAAGCGCCTGGCCCGCCATGGCGAGAGCTTCGCAGTGATCAGCCTCGATCTCGATTTCTTCAAGGAGGCCAACGACCGGTTCGGCCA
Source organism: Rhodopseudomonas palustris (assembly GCF_013415845.1). Classification (NCBI taxonomy): domain Bacteria; kingdom Pseudomonadati; phylum Pseudomonadota; class Alphaproteobacteria; order Hyphomicrobiales; family Nitrobacteraceae; genus Rhodopseudomonas; species Rhodopseudomonas palustris. The sequence continues at coordinate 5,007,978 of NZ_CP058907.1, forward strand.
CGCGGCCGGCGATGAGATCCTGCGCATCGTCGCCGGACGGATGACCGAGCTGCTGGCCGACGATGACCTCGCGGCGCGGATCGGCGGCGACGAATTCGTCGTCGTGCAGGCCAACGTCTCGGATGCGGCAGAAGCGGACGACCTCGGCCGCCGCATCGTCGCGGCGCTGTCGGAGCCTTATGCGATCGCCGGCGAAGCAGTGATGCTCGGCGCCAGCTTCGGCCGCGCGTGGGCGCCGGCCGATGGCGTCACGCTGGACGAGTTGCTGCACAAGGCCGATGAGGCGTTGTATGCGGTGAAACGCAATCGGCCCGGCCGGGTCCGCGAGGTCGCCTCCGGCGCTGATCATGTGCCGCTGGTGCCGGCGATCGACACCCTGCCGGAGCACGACCAGACGGCCCCGGCGATGCGACCGACTAACGCCGACGCCGGCTGATCAGCGCCCGCCGTCGGCAAGCCGCCAGACATGGCGAGCGATCATCAGATCTTCATCGGTCGGGATCGCCCAGGCCGACACCTTGCTGTCCGGCGCGCTGATCCGCCCCGCCCCCGACAGGCTCGCATTGGCATCCGGATCGAGCGTCACGCCGAGCCAGGCCGCCTGCTCACACACACGGCGCCGAATTTCCGAGGCATGCTCGCCGATGCCGCCGGTGAACACCAGTGCGTCGAGCCCGCCGAGCGCGGCGGCGAGCGAGCCGAGCTCGCGGGCGATCCGATAGACGAACAATTCGATCGCCTCGCAGGCGTGCGGATCGTCGCTCGCCAGCAGCGTGCGCATGTCGTCGCTGATGCCGGAGACGCCGAGCAGGCCGGACTCGCGATACAGCAGATCTTCGATCTCGCGCGGCGTCATGCTCTTCTCTTCGAGCAGATACAGCACCACACCCGGATCGAGCTCACCGCAACGGCTGCCCATCATCAGGCCGTCGAGCGCGGTGAAACCCATCGTGGTGGCGATGCTGCGGCATCTCAGCATCGCACACATGCTGGCGCCGGCGCCGAGATGCGCCACCACCACCCGACCATCGGCGACCGCCTGTCCGGCGACGTCCGGCAGCCGGCCCGCAATGTACTCGTAGGAAAGCCCGTGAAAGCCGTAGCGGCGGACGCCCTGTTCGGTCAGCTCGCGCGGCAACGCGAAGGCGGTGGCGACCTCAGGGAGACGATGATGGAACGCTGTATCGAAACACGCGATCTGGGTCAGCGACGGATGCAACTTGGCCAGCGCCTCGATCGCCGACACGTTGTGCGGCTGGTGCAACGGCGCCAGCCTATCGAAGGCGCGAAGCTGGGCGATCACTTCAGGCGTCACGTCCACCGGTCCGTCGAACAGCGCGCCGCCATGAACTACGCGATGGCCGACCGCACTCAGCCGGTGCTCGGGAAACGTCGTTTCGATCCAGCCGATCAGCACCGCCATCGCGTCGTCGTGGCTGGTGCCTTCCGGCAGGTAGGTATCGTAACGCGTCGAGCCGTCGCTGTTCACCACCTTGAAATGCGGCCGGTGACCAAGGCTGCCGATGCCGCCTTCGCAGATCAGATGATCGGCAGTCGGTTCGGTGTGCGCTTCATACAGCGCAAATTTGATACTCGAAGACCCCGCATTGAGGACCAGCAGTACGTCGCTCATGCGGCACCTCCGGAAACGCGCGGCGGCGCCGCGGTGTTGTGGCGAGCGAGCAGCAGTGCGATCGCGCAAGACCCGAGCCGCGCCAGCGTCTTGTCGGCGCGGCTGGTCAGGATGATCGGCACCCGCGCGCCGAGCACGATCCCGGCAACGCGGGCATGTGCCAGATATTCGAGCTGCTTGGCGAGCATGTTGCCGGCCTCGAGGTCCGGCACCACGAAGATGTCGGCACGCCCCGCCACCTGCGAAACGATACCCTTGGTCTTGGCAGCCTCTTCCGACACCGCGTTGTCGAAGGCGAGAGGCCCGTCGAGGATGCCACCTTTGATCTGGCCGCGCTCGGCCATCTTGCACAATGCGGCGGCATCGAGCGTCGAGCGGATGCTCTCGGTGACGGTTTCGACCGCCGACAGGATCGCCACCCGCGGCTCGGCGATCCCCAGCGCATGCGCCAGATCGATCGCGTTCTGGATGATGTCGCGCTTGTCAGCGAGCGTCGGGTAGATGTTGATCGCCGCGTCAGTGACCAGCAGCGCGCGGGGATAGTCCGGTGCGTCAATCGCATAGACGTGGCTGATACGACGCGCGGTACGGAGACCGCGGGTACGATCGACCACCGCGTGCATCAGCTCGTCGGTGTGCAGCGCGCCTTTCATCACCGCCTCGACCTCGCCGGCCCGCGCCATCGCCACCCCGGCTTCGGCAGCGGCCGCGCTGTGCTCGACCGCAACGATCTCGTAGCCGGCAAGATCCACCGCGGCCTGGGCGGCGGCGGCGCGGATCTTGGCTTCCGGTCCGACCAGGACCGGCACGATCAGCCCCTCACGCGCCGCCTCGACAGCGCCGAGCAGCGAGGCGGAATCCACCGGGTGCACCACCGCGGTGCGGATCGGCTGCAGCCCGCGCGTCATTTCGATCAGCCGCTCGTAGCGCTGCGCGGTGCGATTGAGATCAATTTCCGGCAGCAGCACCCGCGGCCGCGAGATCTTCTCGACCGGCGCGATCACTTCGGCGAGGCCGGTGATCACCTCTTCGCCGCGCTGATTGGTAGCGCGGCAATCCAGCAGCAGGCGTTTCTTGGCCGCGTTCTTCTCTTTGACCGTGACCGTGACGGTCACGGTGTCGCCGAGCAGCACGGGCCTTGCGAACCTCAGCGATTGATCGAGATAGATCGTGCCGGGTCCGGGCAATTGCGTGCCGAGAAGAGTCGAGATCAGCGCCCCGCCCCACATGCCGTGCGCCACCACCTGATGGAACATGTCGCTCTTGGCGAACGCCGCGTCGACATGCATCGGGTTGACGTCGCCGGACATCACCGCGAACACCTCGATGTCGCGATAGGTCAGCGTGCGAACCAGACTGGCGGTGTCACCGACCTCGATCTCATCGAAGGTACGGTTTTGGATCTGCTCCATCATTCTCTCCAGCCCGATCCGATCAGCCGATCACATGATAACCGGCGTCGATGTACTCGATATTGCCGGTTAGCGACCGCGCGCTGTCACCGACCAGAAAAGCGGCGACCGCGCCAACATCCTCGATGCTGACGAGCTGATGCGCCGGCAGCCGGGCGCGGGTGCGCTCCAGGAGTTCGTCGAACCGCGCGATGCCCGACGCGGCGCGCGTCATCAGTGGCCCCGGGGACAGCGCATGAACGCGGATCTTTTTCGGCGCCAGTTCGGCCGCGATGTAGCGCACCGAGCTTTCCAGCGCCGCCTTCACCGGACCCATCAGGTTGTAGTCTTCGACCACTTTCTCCGAGCCGTAGAACGACACGGTGAGCAGGCAGCCGCCGTCCGGCATCAGCGGCTCGGCGAGCTTGGCCATGCGGATGAACGAATGACACGACACGTCCATCGCCATCGCAAAGCCGGCCTGCGAGCAATCGACCACGCGGCCGTGGAGATCTTCCTTCGGCGCGAACGCGATCGAATGCAGCAGGAAATCGAGCCGGCCCCATTGCTGGGATATCCGTTCGAACACGGCTTCGAGCTGGCCAGGCTCGCGCACGTCGCACGGCACCACGATCGGACAGCCGAGCTGTTCGGCGAGCGGGACAACGTGAGGCGCGGCCTTGTCGTTGAGATAGGTGACGGCGAGTTCGGCGCCGGCGTCGCGAAACGCGCGCGCGCAACCGAATGCGATGCTCTGATCGTTGGCAATGCCGACGACCAGACCCTTCTTACCCTGCAAGTTCATTTGTTCTCCGTAACCTCAGCACCGTGTCATCACCATGACAGGTGCATTCGACCAACCGCCGGGCGCGGCTGGACGCCGCCCTTCACTTCAACAATTGCTGGCGCATCTGTAATAGCTCTTTGCGCCGGGCGGGCGTGGTCTCCGGATAGCTCATTTTGAGCGATTCCATCGTCTCGGCGATCACCTGCGAGACGATCAGTCGCGCATTCTCCTTGTCATCCGCCGGAACGGCGTACCACGGAGAGTCCTCACTGGAGGTTTCGCTGAGGCACTTCTCGTAAGCATCCATATAGTCGTCCCAGTACTGACGCTCTTCGAGATCGGCAGCACTGAACTTCCAGTTCTTCTCCGGCTCGTCGATCCGCGCCAGGAAGCGCTTGCGCTGTTCGTCCTTCGACAGGTGGAGGAAAAATTTGACAATCCGGGTACCGTTGGCGTGCAGATGCTGCTCCAGATTGCGGATCGAACGATAGCGTTTGTGCCAAAACGATTTGCCGAAATTCTCGCCGTTCGGCACCGCCTCGCTCTGAAGGATGTCCGGGTGAACCCGGACAATCAGCACTTCCTCGTAGTAGGACCGGTTGAAGACGCCGATCCGGCCACGCTCGGGGAGATCCCGGGTGGTCCGCCACAGAAAGTCGTGCTGCAGCTCGGTGGCGCTGGGGTGCTTGAAGCTGAACACCTGGCAGCCCTGCGGATTGATCCCCGACAGCACATGCCGGATCACCCCATCCTTGCCGGCGGCGTCCATCGCCTGAAAGATCAGCAGCACGGCGTGGCGGTTACTGGCGTAGAGCAACTGCTGCAGATCGCTCAGCCGTTCGACCTGGGTGCGGAGCAATTCATGGTAATGCTCTTTGGATTCATAGAACGGATCGACCTTGGTGGGCCATTTGCCGAGGTCGACTTTCTCGCCTTCCCCGACCCGGAACTGCTTGGTCTTGATCTTCATTCCCGTCCTTTCGACGTCCTGAACACGGGCTCCGGCCGGCCCGCCGCCCCGGCGGTCTTCCCGTTCAGGGGAATTATAACCATCTCGGCGGCGTCGCCACCACCGCCCGATGGCCAATGAACTCAGTCAGGCTTCGTTCATCAAAGGCGCCCTATGGTTGCAGCCGCTCGGGCATGGGCACCGCAGGGTGCACACCCGACATAAAGCGACCTCATTTGTACTTCATCTGCGCCCGGCCTGAGGGCTTATCTGGCGGCCTGAAGCGCTTGTGTAGTCAACGGAAATCACTATGGTGCGGGCCGCCGCGGACGGCCTCGGTTGCCGAATTGAGCCGGCACCCGTCGCTTCCGACGGTCCACAGCGCTGATAAGAGCGGTCGAGATGGAGACTTCTATTCCCGGTAAGGTTCTCGCCGCGCAAGCGCGCCGGAGCAACGCGGCGCGGATCGCGCTGTTTGTACTGCCACTGCTAATGCTGGCCCCGGCGATCTGGAACGGCTATCCGCTGCTCCAATACGACACCGGCGGCTACCTCGCTCGCTGGTACGAGGGTTACCTCGTCATCAACCGCGCGACCTCCTACGGCATCTACCTGCATCTTGGTGAGCAGACCCAGTTCTGGCTCAACCTCGGCTTTCAGGCCATCGTCTCACTGTGGCTGATCCAGCTGACGCTGCGGGTATTCGGTATCACGAAACCGTTCGGGCTCGCCGCGATCGGCGTGGGATTGATCGCCACCACGGCGCTGCCGTGGATCACCAGCATGCTGCTGACCGATATCTTCGCCGGTCTGTCGGTGCTGTCGCTGTTCCTGCTGATCGCCTATCGCGACCAGACCTCGGTGGTCGAAAAGATTCTGCTGTTCGCCTTCACGGCGTTCGCCGCCTCGACCCACAGCGCCACCATGATCGTGCTCACCGGCGTGTGCGGCGCTGGCTGGCTGCTGCTGCCCTGGCTGCGCGGCCGGGTTACCGCGTCCGGCCTGACCCTGGCCAGCTCGGCCCTGGTGATCGGCGCGCTGCTGGTGCTCAGCTGCAACTACGCGCTGTCGGGCAAGTTCACCTGGACCCCGGGCGGCTCCGGCGTCGCGTTCGGCCGGATGCTGCAGGATGGCATCGTCAAGCGCTACCTCGACGACAACTGCCCCCGCCAACAGCTCAAGCTGTGCCCCTACAAGGACGAGCTGCCGCCGACCGGCGACGACTTCCTGTGGGGCGGCAACAACATGTTCGACAAGCTCGGCCGCTTCGAAGGCATGAGCGACGAGATGGAATTCATCTCCAAGCAGGCCGTGACCGCCTATCCGTGGATGCAGTTCAAGGCCGCCACCAAGGCGACCTGGGATCAGCTGGTGCATGTCGCCACCGGCGAAGGCACCAACGGCTGGCTGCCGCACACCTACGGCATCATCGAGCGCTATCTGCCCGAGCAGAGCAAGGCGATGCGGGCCGCCAAGCAGCAGCATTGGGATATCAATTTCGACGCTGTGAACATGGTCCACGTGCCGGTGGCGCTGGGATCGATGGTGCTGATGCTGGTGATCCTCGGCTCGGCGCTGTGGCGGCACCGCCTCGACGACGTGACGCTGCTGGCCGGCACGGTGACGCTGGCGCTGCTCGGCAACGCGCTGATCTGCGGCATCATTTCCGGCCCGCACGACCGCTATGGCTCACGGATCGTCTGGATCGCGACCTTCACCGCCATGATCGCGGGGATCAAATACTTCATCGACGATCGCAATTCGGCTGACGACGGCGCCGATTAGCGGCGCCATCAAATAGTCGCTACGAACAAAAGCCGCGCGGAGCGATCCGCGCGGCTTTGTCGTTTCAGATCGCCTAACCGTTATGGGCAGGCGTGACGCCGGCCATCGTAGCCGAGATACGTGCCCGAGGCCGGGTCATACGAGCGGAAACGCTGCGAGCAGTACGCGTCGGCGTCGACCGCGCCGGCTTGCGCCTGGCTGTTGGCGATCGCGCCGCCGATGATCGCACCGGCCGCGAGGCCGCCGATCGCCGGGCCCCAGCCATAGCCACCGTGCCGATAGTAACCGCCGCCGCGGTGGCCATGCCAACCGCCACCGCCATGCCAGCCGTGATGATGATGGCGCCACTGCACCTGCTGTGTAGTTACCGGTGCCGGCTGGGCGGCAGCGCCCACCATCAACGGAGCGGCCGACGCCGGAACGGACGCCACGGCAATCGAGCCCAGCACTAGCGCGGCCGCGGGAAGGATACGCGTTGTCATCATTGAAACTCTCCTTGTTCTGAGAACTGATCGACCACGTTTGCGACCCAGCAACGGCCGGCAGACGGTCTGCCGAGACAACGGTCGGTACCAACGCCCGTTCCGTCGGCGGGGGTGCGGCGGAGTGCGCGGTACCGCATCGTACGGTTCACTCACCGATGACCCTCTCAAACGAACAAGGGACGGCGCGAAGCCGTCCCTTGCCGGAACTCACCAGATGGAGCCGTTCAGCTCAGCCCTTCGCGATCGGCACGGCGACGAAGCGTGCCGCCGAATCCGCCGTCTTCACCCGCATCAGCACGGTCTTCTTGCCGTCCTTGCCGGCCTGTGTGAGCGCGTTGCGGACGTCACCGGTATTGGTCACCGCCTTGCCGCCGACGTCGAGGATGATGTCGCCGGTGCGCAGGCCCTTGTCGGCGGCCGGCCCGTCCGGATCGACGCCGGTAACGACCACCCCGTTCTTGCCGGCACCGTCGACGTCGCTGGCCGGCGCCACGCGCAGGCCGAGATACGGACGGGTAGCGTCACGATCGCCGCTGCTGTCGGCGACCTTCTGATGATCACCGGGCATTTCGGCAAGCGTCAGATCCATCGTCTTGGACTGGCCGTTGTGCAGCACGTCAAGCTTCACCGAGGAGCCCGGCGCCAGCGTGCTGATGGTGCGGGCGAGCGCGCGGGAGTCCTTGACCTCCTTGCCGTCGACCGCCGTGATCACGTCGCCGGCCTTGATGCCCGCCTTCGCGGCCGGGCTGCCGTCCTGCGGACTGTCGACCAGAGCGCCGCGCGCCTGCTTCATGCCGAGACTGTCGGCGATCTCCGCCGTGACCGGCTGCACCTGCACGCCGAGCCAGCCGCGGGTGACGTAGCCCTTGTCCTTGAGCTGCGACACCACCAGCTTCGCGGTCGCCGCCGGGATATCGAAGCCGATGCCGACCGAGCCGCCCGATGGCGAATAGATCGCGGTGTTGACGCCGATCACATTGCCATTGGTGTCGAACGCCGGACCGCCGGAATTGCCCTTGTTGATCGGCGCGTCGATCTGCACGTAGTCGTCATAGGGGCCCGAACCGATGTCACGGCCGCGCGCCGAGACGATGCCCGCCGTCACCGTGCCGCCGAGGCCGAACGGATTGCCGACAGCGATCACCCAATCGCCGACGCGCGCCGGCGCATCGGCGAAATTGACGTGCGGAAAATCGGTTTTGCCGTCGACCTTGATCAGCGCCAGATCGGTCTTGTCGTCGGTGCCGACGACCTTGGCGGTGTAGATAGTGCCGTCGTCGGTCGTCACCTGCACCGACTTGGCGTGATCGACCACGTGATTATTGGTGACCGCGTAGCCGTCGGCGGTGATGAAGAAGCCGGAGCCTTCGCCGGTGATCATCTGGTGCCGCTTCGGCATGCCTTCAGGACCGCGGAAGCCGAACTGACGCTCGAACTGCTGGAACGGTGCAAGGCCCCGCGGCATCTGCATCTGATCGCCGTCACCATCGTCACGCACCAGCGGCGTGGTCTGGCGATCGTCGTCGATCTTGACCCGCACCGAAATCACTGCCGGCTTGACCTTGTCGACCAGATCGCCGAACCCGGCGGGCGCCGGCTTGCCGTTTTCAGCCGCATAGGCCGGCGACGTCAGCGACGGCATCTCGCGGGTGAGAAATCCGGCGCCGCCGAGCGCCACCACCATGCTCAAGCCGGCAGCGGAAGCCAACAGCGAGAGACGCCGCGGCCTCAACACCTTGCGGATGTGAGCCTCGGTTTGAGCTGATACGTGGTCGAAATGGTCGCCTTCCATGACATGGTCTCCATCTGGTCGATCGTGAGCGTGAAACGATGAGACTGAATATAGGAGAGCGACCTTACGGCGAGCTGTGCCTGATATTAATCTTCGGCAAGATGCTATCACGCGCACGCGAGCACAGACTGGAAAGCTTGCGCGGAGAGATGCAGAGGAAAAGGCGATTACTTACTATTCTGTAAGATAGATCAAATGCGCGAGTGGCGGCGTATGCGCTGGCACACGCCGTCTTAGGCTCGCTTAGCGGCGCTTCATCGAGACCGAGATCTGCCGCACGTCATTGCCTTGCGGCACGATCGTGACCGACTGCGACGTGCCGCGGGTCACGACCGACAACGAGGCGTTGAAGCCCGGTCCTCCCACCTGCGCCGAGAGGCTGCCGCCACGCATCGTGCCCGACACATTGCCGGTAACGTTGCGGGTCGCCTCGCCCCAGGTACCGGAGATGCGGCCGCCGGATTCTTCGACGTTGCTCGAGATGTCGAACTTGTAGCTGTCGCTGGCACAGGTCAGCTTCTGCTGCATCAGACGGCCGCCGCCGCCGACCGCATACGACGCCTGGCAGCGAATCCGCTCGGCCGAGCCGTCCGACATCTGCACGCGTCCATTACCCGCCCAGTAGCCGGCCAGGCCGTCGAAAGCGCCCGCAGCGACGCCCGCAGTCGGTGCGAGCAGCAGCGCACCAGCGAAGCCGGCGGCGAGGACGGGAGCGGCGAAACGAAAGGTCATGAGGGCCTCCGGAGGGCGAACGACAGCAAGCGGCGCGGAACCCCGCCGCGCGGGTCTTGCACAACGATCCTGCCGGCTTTCGGTTTCATCGGCCTGCCGGCCGCGGCTCTAACCGAGCAACAGCGCAATCAACGTGCCGACGACCACGCCGGCGCAGGCACCGGACAGGACGAAAACCGAGCCCCACAACAGAAAATAGCCGACCACCGCACCGAGCGTCTTGTCGAGGTGATCGCCGTACATCCAGAACGACGCCGCACAGCCTGCGAGGACGATCGCCGCGACCGCGACTCTGAGCCACAGCGCCTGGCGCGATGCACGTGCGACGAACCAAGCCCCCCACCCGACGACGGCGGCGAGCAGCACCCAGGCAATGATCAAACGGACGGCCATGATGGTTTCCAGGGTATAGAGGACGACCTAAGCCGTGGAGTCGACGAACGGATGACGGATCGCCGCCGCGGCGGATTTCAATTACATTATCGGCGCGCGGGCGTCCTTGCCCGGTCGTGGACCTTACGGAATTACCCTGCCGCCGATGTGATGGTGAATGGCTCCCCCTTCTGATTCCGATCCGCGCGAGCCGTCGCCGCCGCTGTTTCAGGGGCGCGGGCTGACCAAGCGATTCGGAAGCTTTGTCGCCAATCAAGCGATCGATCTCGACATCGCCGGCGGCGAGGTCCACGCGTTGCTCGGTGAGAACGGCGCCGGCAAGTCGACGCTGGTGAAGCTGATCACCGGGCTGCTGCAGCCGGACGACGGCCGGATGATCTGGCGCGGGACGCCGATCGCGTTCGCGGGCCCGGCGGAAGCGCGAGCTTACGGCATCGCCGCGGTGTCGCAGCACTTCGCCCTGTTCGACAATCTCACCGTGGTCGAGAATGTCGCGCTTGGGCTCGATCGCCGCATCTCGGTCGGCAGGCTGGCGACGGAGCTGGAGCAGATCTCGCAGCGCTACGGCCTGCCGCTCGATCCCAAGCGCGAGGTATGGCGACTGTCGGTCGGCGAGCGGCAGCGCATCGAGATCGTCCGCGCGCTGCTGCAAAACCCGCAGCTTTTGATCCTCGACGAGCCCACCGCCGTGCTGACACCCGCGGAAGCCGATAGGCTGTTCGACGTGCTGGAACGGCTGAAGGCCGATGGCCGCGCGCTGCTGTACATCTCTCACAAGCTCGACGAGGTGAAGCGCCTCGCCGGCGTCGCCACCATCCTGCGCGCCGGCCGCGTCGTCGGCAGCTGCGACCCACGCCAGGAAAGCGCCGCCTCGATGGCCCGGATGATGGTCGGCAGCGACGTGACGGCGCCGAAGCAGTCCAGCCATTCGATCGGCGGCCCGTTGCTGAGCGTCAGCGGTCTGACGCAGCGTCCTGACGATCCGCATGGCGTGACGCTGCGCGACATCGCGCTGGAGGTGCGCAGCGGCGAGATCGTGGGTATCGCAGGCGTTGCCGGCAACGGCCAGGACGAGCTGTTCGCGGCGCTGTCCGGCGAGACGCAGGTCGCGCAATCGGACGTGATCCATATTGCCGGCGAGGCCGCCGGAAGCCTCTCGATCAACCAGCGGCGCCGGCTCGGCGCCGCTTTCGTGCCAGAACAACGGCTCGGCCACGCCACCGTGCCGACGATGAGCTTGTCTGACAACGCGCTGCTGACCGGACACGCGACCGGCGCGCTGGTGAAGTTCGGCCTGGTCAACCGCGGCGCTGCGCTGGCGCTGGTCGATCGGGTCAGCGAGGCCTTCGACGTACGCAAAGCCAGCCGAGATCCGGAGGCGGCGCGGCTGTCCGGCGGCAATCTCCAGAAATTCATCGTCGGACGCGAGATCCTGCGGCAGCCCCGTCTGCTGATCGTCGATCAGCCGAGTTGGGGGCTGGATGCCGGCGCCGCCAGCGCGATCCGCCAAGCACTGCTCGATCTCGCCGCAAGCGGCGCGGCAGTGCTGGTGATCAGCCAGGACCTCGATGAGCTGATCGAGATCGCCGATCGCATCGCGGTGATGTTTCACGGAAGGCTATCGCCGCCACGCCCCGTCAGCGAGATCGGCCGCGATCAGCTCGGGCTGTTGATGGGCGGCAGCGGCTGGCCGACGGAGGTGCGCGATGTCGCTGGTGCTTGAGAGGCGCAGCGAACGATCGGTGGCGCTCGCGCTTGCCTCGCCGCTGCTGGCGATCGCACTGACGCTGGCGACCATGACGATCGTGTTTGCCGCGCTCGGCCAGAATCCGGCCGCAGCGCTGGCAGTGTACTTCATCACGCCGCTGACCGACGGCTATTCGCTGCAAGAGATCGCGGTGAAGGCCTCGCCGCTGGTGATGATCGCGGTCGGATTGGCGCTGTGCTATCGCGCCAATGCCTGGAACATCGGCGCCGAAGGCCAATTGCTGATCGGCGCGATCGCCGGCAGCGGCTTGGCGGTGATGATGCACGGGACCAATCCCGGACCGTGGCTGCTGCCGGTGATGCTACTGGCGGGAGCGCTGGCCGGTGCCGCCTATGCGCTGATCCCGGCGCTGTGCAAGGTGAAGTTCGGCGCCTCCGAAATCCTGATCAGCCTGATGCTGGTCTATGTCGCGGGCCTGCTGCTCGACTATCTGGTGCGCGGGCCGTGGCGAGATCCCGCCGGATTCAACTTCCCGACGACCGCCGAGTTCGACTCCGCCGCGACGCTGCCGCTACTGATCGCCGGCAGCCGCGTCCATGCCGGTCTGATCCTGACGCTGATCGCCGTTGCCGCGGCAACCGTGTTGCTCGGCCGCACGCTGAAGGGATTCGAAATCCGCGTGGTCGGCACCGCCCCGCGCGCGGCGCGGTTTGCCGGCTTCAATGCCGACCGCCTGGTGCTGACGACGTTCGCGATCTCCGGCGCCCTGGCCGGCCTTGCCGGCATCATCGAAGTCGCCGGCCCGATCGGGCATCTGCAGCCGGACATCTCGCCGGGCTACGGCTTCACCGCGATCATCGTGGCGTTTCTCGGCCGGCTCAATCCGCTCGGCATTCTCGCCAGCGGACTGTTCCTGGCACTGACATTCATCGGCGGTGAGCAGGCGCAGATCGCCCTCAAACTACCGCAGGACATGACCGGCGTGATCCAGGGCATCCTGCTGTTCTACGTGCTCGCCTGCGACTCGCTGATCCTGTACCGCATCCGCTGGCGCAGCCCGCAACGAAAGGCGTTGCATGGGCCTCATTGAAGCAATCCTGCTGTCGATCGTCACCGCCTCGACGCCGCTGCTGCTGGCGGCGAGCGGTGAGCTGATTGCCGAGCGCGCCGGCGTTCTCAACCTCGGTGTCGAAGGCATGATGCTGATCGGCGCGGTGTGCGGCTTCGCCGGTGCCTGGGCGACCGGCTCGACCGCGATCGGCGCGCTGTGCGGAATCGCAGCCGGCGTCGCGCTTTCGGCGATGTTTGCGCTGGCTACGATCGGGCTTGCGATCAATCAGGTCGCGGCCGGCCTGGCGCTGACGATCCTCGGCACCGGCCTCGCCGGCCTGATCGGCGCGCCGTTCGTCGGCGAGAACATCATTGCCGCACCGCATCTGTGGCTGCCATGGCTCACGGACGTGCCGCTGATCGGCAAGCTGCTGTTCGGCCAGGATGCGCTCGTGTATCTGGCGATCGGGCTGATCGCCGCGATCGCCTACGTGCTCGCCCGCACCCGCACGGGATTGATCCTGCGCGCGGTCGGCGACGATCCAGCCTCGGCGCATGCGCTGGGCTACAATGTCGCGGCGATCCGGACGCTGGCGGTGCTGTTCGGTGGCGGCTGTGCGGGGCTCGCCGGCGCCTATCTGACGCTGGCCTATACGCCGTTCTACGCGCCCGGCATGACGGCGGGTCGCGGCTGGATCGCGTTGGCGCTGGTGGTGTTTGCCTCGTGGCGGCCGGGCCGGCTGGTGGCCGGTGCCATCCTGTTCGGCGCCGTCTCGATCCTGCAACTGCACGCCCAGGCGATCGGCCTCGGCGTGCCATCTCAACTTATGTCGGCGCTGCCCTATCTTGCCACGGTGCTGGTGTTGGTGCTGATCTCGCGCGTCCGCCGGGGCGGGTCGGTGGCGCCGGCGGCGCTCGGAACCGCCTTCGTGCCGGAGCGCTAGAGACGAGATCCGGGAGCCGCGCGCGGCGGGGGCGCGGGACTCGCAAATTACGATCCCCCGAACGGTGAAGCGGAGAATCGGATGAACAAGGCGATCATGGCGGCGCTGGTGCTGGCGGCCAGCTGCGCGGGGCTGTCGGCGGCGACGGCCCAGGACAAGCCGGACAGCAAACCGGACAAGCTGAAGATCGGCTTCGTCTATGTCGGCCCGGTCGGCGACTTCGGCTGGTCGTATCAACACGATCAGGCGCGCCAGGCGATCATCAAGGAATTCGGCGATCGCGTCGAAACCACCTTTCTGGAGAAGGTCGGCGAAGGTCCCGACGGCGAGCGCTCGATCGAGCAGCTCGCCCGCGCCGGCCACAAGCTGATCTTCGCGACCTCGTTCGGCTACATGGATTCGGTGATCAAGGTCGCCAAGAAATATCCGGACGTGAAATTCGAACACGCCACCGGCTACAAGCGCGAGCCGAACGTCTCGACCTATGCGGGACGGTTCTACGAAGGCCGCACCATCCAGGGCACGATCGCCGCGAAGGTCTCGAAGAAGGGCGTGCTCGGCTATATCGGCTCGTTCCCGGTGCCCGAAGTGATCTCCGGCATCAATGCCACCATGCTGGCGGCGCAGAAGATCAATCCGAACATCAAGATCAAGATCGTCTGGGTGAACTCCTGGTTCAATCCCGGCAAGGAAGCCGACGCGGCCAAAGCGCTGATCGATCAGGGCGCCGACGTGATCATGCAGCATACCGACAGCGCCGCGGCGATGCAGATCGCCAACGACCGCGGCATTCATGCGTTCGGCCAGGACTCCGACATGATCAAGTTCGGACCGAAGGCCCAGCTCACCGCCATTGTCAACAACTGGACGCCGTACTACGTGTCGCGCGTCAAAGCGGTGATGGACGGCAACTGGGCATCGCAGGATGTATGGGAAGGCCTGAAGGACAAGATGATCCAGATGGCCCCCTACACCAACATGCCCGACGACGTGAAGAAACTCGCCGCCGACACCGAGGCCGGCATCGCCGCCGGCACCATCAAGCCGTTTGCCTGCCCGATCGTCGACCAGGATGGCAAGGAGGTCGAGTGCAAAGGCGGCGACCAGCTCGACGACGGCCAGATCCGCGGCATGAATTTCTACGTCAAAGGCATCGACGACAAGATCCCGGGGAAGTGAGTCAGATACTCACCGCGGATGAGGAGACCACCGCCGATCCCCGATGCTGACGTCATACGCGGGCTTGATCCGGGTATCCATCGGACGCGAAAGCGCGCCTGCTCAATGCGCCACTGTTGCGAAGAGGATGGATTGCCGGGGCAAGCCCTGCAATGACTCTTGATGTCGAAGCGTCAGATCGCGGGCCCGGCGAGCTCAATGCAGCCGCGGTGCCTTGAGGAACTTAGCGCGGTCGGAGGAATGCAGCACCACGTCGAAGGTGGCGCCGCCGCTGAACAGCGTCAGTGGCACCTCTACGCCTGCAGTGCCCAGTGCCCAGACCTTGCGATAGAACTCCGCTTCACTGGTCACCTTGTCGCCCGCGACTGCGAGGATCACGTCGCCGGTCTTCAGCTCGGCGCGCGCCGCCGGGCCCTTCGGCGCAATTCCGACCACCACGACCTTGTCTTCGATCTCGGTCGAATACAGCCCGAGCCACGGCCGCGGTGGCTTGTTCGGCCGGCCGAACTTCCGAAGATCGCTCAGCACAGGTGGCAGCAGATCGATCGGCACGCTCAAATTGTAATGCTCGTTCGAGCCGCTGCGTTCGATCTGCAGCGAGCCGACGCCGATCAGTTCGCCGGTCGCCGACAGCAGCGCGGTGCCGCCCCAGTTCGGATGCGACGGCTCGGTGAAGATCGCATCGTCGAGCAGATACTCCCAGTAGCCGGCGAATTCCTGACGTGTGGCGATGCGGCCGGCCACCGACCGTGTGCGGCCACCGACGCCGCCGATAATGACGCGCTCGCCCGCCTTGGCGAAAGCAGAGCGGCCGAGCGGTAGCGGCGGCAGATCGATTGGGCCGAGCGCTTGAACCAGGCCGAAGCCGCTCTCCTGATCGAATCCGAGCGCATGGCCCTCAACGACGCGGCCGTCACCGAGATGCAGCCACACCGTTTCGGCTTCGGTGATCAGATAACCGATGGTCAATACCAGACCGTCGTCGATCAGCACGCCGTTGCCGGCGCGCTCGGTGCCGAGCGTACCGGCGGTGTAGGCATCGGCCGGAATGATCGCGTGCAGCCCGACCACCGCAGACAACGCGCGATCGAGATCGAAGCCGAAATCGGCCGAGCGAGGCCGAATCGCGGCCGGGACATTCCATTCGGGGAGCGACGGCATCCGGCGTCTCCTGTTGCGCAACACCGCGTGCAACCGGAAATATCGGGGCCTTGGGGCCGATTTGCAAGCCGGCGTCACCGTGCCGCGGGCGGCGGCAAGGAACGCTGGCAGACGGAGGCTCAGCCCTCCTTGTGGACGCCCGAGCCCTCGACGATCTTGCGCCAGCTTTCGGTCTCAGCCGCCAGCATCGCGCCGAACTGCCTGGCATCGCCATGCAGCGCGATGGCGCCGAGATCGGCGATGCGCTGCTTGATCGCCGGCTCGTCCAGTGCCGCATTGATCTCGCGGTTGAGCAGATCAACGATCGGCTGCGGCGTGCCCTGCGGCGCGCCGACGCCGTAGAACGAGCTGGTATCGTAGCCGGTGAGCGAGTCGCCGATCGGCGGCACCTCCGGCAGCACCGCCGAGCGCTCACGGCTGGTGACCCCGAGTGCACGGATCTTGCCGGCCTGCGCCAACGCGAACGACGACGTGACGTTGTCGAACATCGCCTGGATCTGCCCGCTCATCAGATCGGTCAGGCCGGGTGCCGAACCGCGATACGGCACGTGCACCATCTCGATGCCGGCCATCGACTTGAACAACTCTCCCGACAGATGCAGCGAGGTACCGATGCCCGACGAGCCGACGCTGATCTTGCCCGGATGCGCCTTGGCGTAGGCGATGAACTCCGCGACGTTGGTGGCCGGAATGTCGTTGTTGATCACCAGCACCAGAGGAATGCGGGCGATGCCGGCGACCGGCGTGATGCTCTTGGCGAAATCGAACGGCAGCGCGCGGTCGAACGAGGCGTTGATCGCATTCGCGGTGCTGGTCAGCAGCAGCGTGTAGCCGTCGGCTGGCGAATTGATCACCGCCTGGGTGCCGATGGTGCTGCCGGCACCAGGCTTGTTCTCGACCACAAAGCTCTGGCCGAGCTTCTCGGAGAGATACTGACACACAAGGCGGGACAGCACGTCGGTCGCGCCGCCGGCCGCATAAGGCACGATCCACTTCACCGGGCGATTCGGGTACGCCGCCGCGTCCGCCAGCGCCGGCGAGACCAGCCGCGCACCGACGGCGCAGATCGCCGCACCCGCGGCCGTCCCAAGCAATGCTCTCCTGCTGATCGTCATCGCATCCTCCATGTGATCCTGCTGGAGACTCCGATAGCGCAGACGAACCGCCTCGCGCATGCACGGACCGCGATCGTGGTAAAGGCGTATGAACGGCGAGACGCCATTCCTCGGGATTAGCGATAAGTTGTCGTTAATTCCGTCGCTTCATACTCGCGCCGCGGGCTTGAGGTGCCCCACTGTTACGCGCCGGAGCTGCGGCGCACCGCGGCAAGGTTAACGAGACCTTTCAGACCGAGCGATGCAAGGTTGAACCGATGACCGACTTTGCCCTCGCGCCAGCCGTCGCTCGAGCCAGCCCGCCCCGTCTCAAAGCACTGCAGCTCGGCCTGTTGTGGCTGGTCGGCGCCAGCGGCGCGATCGTGTTCATCGAGCCGAGCCCCTACGAAATCGCCATCGTGCTGGCGCTGGGAGTGCTCGCCGTCACCGGCGGGCTCCGGCTTGCGCCGGCGCTCATCGTGCCGATCGGGCTGCTGGTCGGAATCGAACTCGGCTACAGCATCGGCGCGGTCGGCTTGATGGACGACCCCATCATTCTGAACTGGATCCTGACCTCGTGGTACATGGCGGTGACCGCGGTTTTCTTCGCGATGGTGTGTCTGCAGGACACCCGCGAACGCGCCGAGGCGATCGCCCATGGCTATCTGGTCGGCGGCCTCATCGCAGCACTGGCCGGCATCGTCGGCTACTTCAATCTGCTGCCGGGCGGGCAGGACCTGCTGACCTATGTGGGGCGCGCGCGCGGCACGTTCAAAGATCCGAACGTGCTCGGCGCGTTTCTGATCTTTCCAGCGATCTACAGCCTGCAGCGGGCGATCGAAGGTTCGTTCTGGACGATGATGCGCAACGGCATCGCGTTCGGCATCATCTCGCTCGCGGTGTTTCTGGCATTCTCACGCGCCGCCTGGGGCATGCTGGCCGCCGCTTCGTTGCTGACAGTCGCGCTGATGTTCATCACCGCACCCACGCAGCAGCGGCGGCTACGCATCGTCGTGCTTGCCGCACTCGCGCTGATCGTGCTCGCTGCCACCATTGCGGTGCTGCTGTCGTTCGATCAGATCGACGCGCTGTTCAAGGAGCGCGCCAGCCTGTCGCAGCCTTACGACAGTGGCCGGTTCGGCCGGTTCGGTCGGCATCTGCTCGGCGCCAAGATGGCGCTCGACTATCCGACCGGCATCGGCCCACTGCAATTCCGGCGGTTCTTTCCCGAGGATACCCACAACTCGTTCCTCAACGCGTTCATGTCCGGCGGCTGGATCAGCGGCACGCTGTACCCGGCTCTGGTGTTCGTGACAGCGGCCTATGGGCTGCGCAACGTGTTCGTCCGCACGCCATGGCAGCGGATCACCATCGTGGTGGTGACGGCGATGGTGGTAACGCTGCTCGAGAGTTTCATCATCGATACCGACCACTGGCGGCACTATTTCATGCTGGTGGGCTTGACTTGGAGCCTGGCGATCGCCAGCACTCAGTTCCGACGCAGCCGATCGGATCCGGCCGTTTCCGCGGGCTGACCGCCCGCCAAAGAGCCTCAAACGCAGCGCATGACCAAACGCCATATCCTCGTGACCGGCGGTGCCGGCTACATCGGCAGCCACATGACGCTCGCCCTGCTCGGCGCCGGCGAACGGCCGCTGGTGATCGACAATCTCTCCACCGGGTCGCGCGCGATCGTGCCGACTGAGGTGCCGTTCTTCGAGGGCAATGTCGGCGATGCCGACTTCGTCGGCCGGATCATGGACGAACACCCGATCGAGGCGATCATTCATTTCGCCGCCAGCATCGTGGTACCGGAATCGGTCACCCAGCCCCTCGCCTACTACGGCAACAACACCGCCAACGCGCGCACGCTGCTCGAATGCGCGGTCAATCATGGCGTGCCGCATGTGGTGTTCTCATCGACGGCCGCAGTCTATGGCGAGCCGGACCGCACGCCCGTCGAAGAAGATGATCCGACGCGTCCGATCAATCCTTACGGCCGCTCCAAGCTGATGGTCGAATGGATGCTGGCCGATGTCGCGCAGGCGTATCCGTTCAGCTACGCGGCGCTGCGCTACTTCAACGTCGCCGGCGCCGATCCGCAAGGCCGCGCCGGACAATCCACGCCGAACGCGACCCATCTGATCAAGATCGCTGTGCAGGCCGCGCTCGGCAAGCGTTCCGGACTCGACGTTTACGGCACCGACTATTCCACGCCCGACGGATCGTGCATCCGCGACTATGTGCATGTGTCGGATCTGGCGCAGGCGCATCTCGATGCGCTCGATTATCTGCGGGCCGGCAAGCCGAGCATCACCTGTAACATCGGCTACGCCAACGGCTACTCCGTGCTCGACGTGATCAACGTGGTGAAGCGCGTGTCGGGCGTCGATTTCGAGGTGCAGATCAAGGGCCGCCGCGCCGGCGACCCTGCAGCGCTGATCGCCGCCAATCAGCGCGCCCGGACCGCGCTGAACTGGACGCCGCGCTACGACGATCTCGAGCAGATCGTGCGCGACGCGCTCGCCTGGGAGCGCCGTCTCGGCTGAGACCGCACTGCCAGCCAGCTGTCTCACCACGGCACGGCGCGCCAAATCGGCACAGTCCAGAACGTTTGCAGGACAGCTACCGGGACCTTTCTGCGATCGCAGCGATACGGCTTTAACCACTTTACCTTGTTGAATGGAGGCGGTTGGCCAAAGGTTGCTTCCATTAGTCGAATGATCGATTGTTCTGCCGCAAAGACGATCGACCTTCACGGTCGAGAGGAAGTGGAATGTCCAACACGCAAGATGGCGGCGACAAGCCGGATGCGACGACGGGCGCCGAACGGCGCAAGTCGGACCGCAGGAAAGCTGCGTTTTGGATTCCGTTCGACGGCCATCTGCCGCACGGTGAACGCCGAGTCTCCGGCGATCGCCGCCGCAAGCGGTTCGGACAATGGCCGCGCGTTTTGCTCGGGGGCTTGCCGATCGTGGTGAGCGACCAGGCCGAGACTGCGCGCGCTATGGTCGACGAAGCGCTGCAGCGTCGCGGTTTGTGGCGCTATCCGGCCTACATGACGTCCGCGAACGGGGAAGTCACGTACCGCTGCGCGGTCGACGAGACCGAGCGCGGCTTGTTGATGGAGGCCGACGCCATCCATGCCGACGGCATGCCGCTGGTGTTCGTGTCGCGGTTCCGTTGTGGGCAATCGCTCCCCGAACGCGTCGCCACGACAGACCTGTTCCACGAAGTCGCGCGCGAAGCCAGCAAGCGCGGCGCGACCATGTACATGCTCGGCGCCAATGCGGAATCCAACCGACGCGCGGTCGAGCGCATGCAGCGTCGCTATCCCGGGCTGCGTCTGGTTGGCCATCGCCACGGCTATTTCGCCAACGAGGCCGAGGAAATCGCGGTGTGCCGCGAAATCGGCGCCCTGGCGCCGGACATCCTGTGGGTGTCGATGGGCGTGCCGCGCGAACAGGCGTTCGTCGTCCGCAATCGCAATCGCCTGACCACCGTGGGCGTGATCAAGACCTCCGGCGGCCTGTTCGACTTCCTGTCGGGATCGAAGCCGCGCGCGCCGCAATGGATGCAGAAGGTCGGCCTCGAATGGCTGTGGCGGATGGCGCTCGAGCCGCGCCGGCTCGGGGTGCGCTATCTGAAGACCAACCCTTATGCGATGTATCTGCTGCTGACGCGGTCTCGCTGACCTTTCCTTCTCCGCTCAACGCGGATGCATCAGCGCATCAATTACGCCGGCGTCCAACCTGCCGGTGCGCGGATCGGCCAGACCAAATCCCTGATCCAACTCCCAATAGGTCCAGCCCCAGCAATTGGCTTCGGCCGAATCGACAACCGATTCCAGCCAGCGCAGCCGGCTGTCGCGCGGCGCCGCCGATTTGAACACGCCGAACTCATTGATGATCAGCGGTCGTGCGTAGCGCTCCTGCCAGGCGACGGCCGGAATCAACTGCCGGGCCACATAGCTCGGCGAGCCGGCCTGAACGATCGCTTTGTCCAGCTCCTGCAGCGCCTCATTATCGCTGCGCAAGGTCAGCTCGCTGCGCAGCCGCTCGACGGCGGGATCGTTGGCGACCAGCGGGAATGGCAGGTCGCGAACCCGGCTCAGCGGATTGGCCGGATCCCAATGACCCTGATGGGTGAACACGATCGGATCATAGAAATGCAGCGCATAGACGACGTTGCGGTCGGCGAGCGGCCTGAGCTGCGGGAGCGAGTCGGCGCGCTGCCAATAGGTCGGCCCGACGATCAGCGTAGTCTGCGGCAACAGCCCACGCACGAAGACGGCGAGCTGTTCGACCTCGCTCTGCCAACGATCCGGCGCAATATCAGGCTCGTTCAACAGCTCGGCGAACACGCGCTCGGCCGGATGCTTGCGGATCACCGTCGCTAGATTGCTCCACGCATCGGTCAGCGCCGCCATCGAGGCCTTGGGGTCGTCGCGGTGGAGGCGACCGAAACCATCGCCCGGATGCAGGTCAACCGAAACAAAGAAGCCGAGGCCAATCAGCTCGGTGAGCGCGGCATCGACGCCGGCGAGCTGTCGTTCGATGGTGGCCGGCGGACTGAAGGCGCGCATCACCAGATCGCCGGCGACCGGTAGCCGAACATGGGTGAAGCCGGCGCCGCGCACTGCGCGGAGCAATTCTGGACTTGGTCCTTGCAGGCGCGCGTTCTCGGTCCAGTTTGAGACGTTCACGCCGCGGGCCAGCGCCGCGATCGTCTCAGGCGGAACGCCGGATGTCGGGCCGGTGCAGCGGTTCTGCGCGCCAGCTTGCACGCTCCAGCACAGAGCGATCAGTCCGAGGGCGGTGCAAGCGATCGTGCGTCGGGTGAGCACGCGACGGCCAGCCGATCAGCTCGCCAGCCGTGCGGCGGGAACCGCAGCAGGAGCCGGCTGCGCACTGGCCTTGTTGACGACTACGCCAGCGGGCGCATGTCCGCGGCGCGACAGCAGCGCCTGCGCTTCCAACGCGGCGCCAGCCTCGGTGACGGCGCTGTCGATCACCAGCAGATTGAGATCGGTGTGAGCAGCGATCTCGGCAACCTCCGTCTGCGTGGCAAGCGCCGGTGCGTCGATCAGGATGAGATCGAACTCGCTGCGGACATCGTTCTGCGCCGACACATCGGGTGCCGATGCGATCAGACGGACGACGGACGGAATCGTGGTTTTCAACACGCGGACCAGAGCGCCACCATCCGGCTCGGCGCGGTTCGACGGCGCAGCAGGCGCGGTGCGCGACTGACCCGCGACTTCGATGACGACACTCAGCATCCCGCGATCGACCGCGATCGCGTTCAACGCACGCGCCACCGAGCTCTTGCCGGCGCCAGGGTCGACTGACGTCACAAGCACGACCTTGCCGCGCTGCGACGGCTTCACCCCGATCGCATCGAGCAACCCGACGACATAGTGATCGAGCCGCCGCTCGCCACCGAGCATCGCCAGCTTGCCACCGAGGGTGCGCACACCGGACAGATCGGGAATCCGCGCGACGATCGGCAGATTGGAATAGTCGGCGGCGGGCTTCTTCTCCTCAATCGGCTCCGCAGCCGAGGTCGCTGCAGCTTCAACCGGCGCGGGTGCGGTTGCACCTTCCGGCGGACCAGAATTGTCGGCCCGCTCCGGTTGGTTCGACAACGACGCCAGCATGGCGACGACGGCGATCGACACCAGGATCGACGCCACCGCGATGGCGGCGATCAGCACCAGCAGCGGCGGCCGGGTCGGCCGGGTCGGCGGCGTCGCAAACGACGCCACTTTGGTCTGGGTCGCCTGCAGCAGACGCTGCTGGTTGGTGGTGTTGTAACGCTCCAGGAACTGCTCGTAGATCGCGCGATTGGCGTTGGCCTCGCGCTGCAGCTCCTTGAGCTTCACCGCGGCCTGATCGTCGCCGAGCATCTCGGTCTCGAGCGACTTCAGCTGCTGCTCCAGCGTCTTCAACTGGTCGCGCATCGCATCGTAGTCGGATTTGGCGCTGACGATGTTGCGCTTGCGCTCGGCTTCGATCTGGCGATTGAGTTCGGCGAGCTGATTATAGGCGATCACAAGCTCTGGATGCCGATCGCCCAGCACCGCGCGCTTTTGGGCAATCTGATCGTTGAGCTGGGTACGCTGGGTACGCAGAACGCTGACGAGATCGGACTTCGAGCCGGTCGAGCCGTCGACGTCGGACTTCAGGTCGCGCTGCGCCTGCTCGTAGCGGTTCTTGGCCTCCTCGGTACGCAGTCGTGCCGCCGAAACCTGCTGGGTCAGCTCGGTGACCCGAAGCTGCCGGGTGGTGCTCTCACGCCCGGCATCGACGATGCGGTACTGGGTTTTGAACGCCGCCACCGCATCTTCCGACGCCCGCAGCTTTTCGTTCAGCGTCTTCAGGCGGCTGCTCAGCCAGCCGGCGGCCTCGTCGGCCGCCACGGCACGCACCTGGGTCTGACTGGCGACGAACGCCTCTGCGACCGCGTTGGCGTAATACGCCGCGCGCTGCGGGTCCTTCGCCACGAAGGTCATTTCGATCACGTAAGTCAGGCCGCGCCGCGCGATCTCCAGATGCTTGCGGAAACGGTCCAGGACGCGCGCCGGATCGGTCTCACTGCCGGCGATCTCGTGGTCCTCGGCAACCTTCAGCTTCTCGACCAGCGGCCTAAGGAAGCCGTCCGACTTGGCGATTTCGATCAGGCTCTGCAGCGCGGCGGCGTCCTGGCCGATGCCCGGCAGCACTTCCTGATCGGTCGTGACGCGCTGCTCGCGCGGATCGACCATCACCAGTGCGGTGGCCGCATAACGAACCGGCAGCAACCACAGCACGATCATGCCAAGCACGAACAGAGCACTGGCAAGCAGAGCGATCCGCTTCAGATTGTCCCGCAGGAATTTGGTGATAACGGCAGGCGTCAGCTTCGCCTTGATCAGATCGCCGCGGTCCGCCGGAAGCTGATCAGGGTTCTCCCAGATGTCCGCGGTCGGACGCGGGGCAGGGATCGCCTTGTCCCGGCCTGGTTGGCTACCCGACATACGCACACTCCACACGAACCGCCCGCGTCACCACCGCGACAAAGTAAATATCTACGGTTAATCCGTGGTTACTCGAGCGCCGCCGGAGAGGTTCGTTACCAGATGGTTAAGGAACCATGCGGCGAAGCACGAGTGCGACCAAATCGCTTTGTGCATTCTGTACCAATTAACCGCGCCACAACGAAATTGACCAACCGCAGGCACGAGAGTGTACAACTACACGATCAGGACGTGCACTTTTCGTTAACCGTCACATCTGCAGCAGGCTAAACAAGACGGATAGCGCACCGGGAGACAGGGCACGTGAACGAACAGATCACTCGAGCCGAGCATGCGTTCGCCACCGGCGGACACGCTCCTCGCTCGCGTGCGCCGATGGTATCCGCCGTGCCGCCGAGATCAATGCGTCGCCGCGTGCTGGTGATCCAGACCCAGGCCGAGAACGCCGGAGCGCAGGAGATCTCGCGCCTCGTCGGCGCGGGCCTCACAGCGCGCGGTTACGATGTCCATAACCTGTTCTTCTTCCGGCAATCGCGCGGCTTCGATGAGCCACTGAACACCAGCTATTGCGTCCCGCGGCGCCCCGGCAATCCGCTGGCGTTCCTACGTTTCCTGGTGTCTCTCGGGCAACAGATCCGCGCCGCCCGTCCCGACGCGATCCTGACGTTTCAGCACTATGGCAACGCCATCGGCGGCGCGATCGCGCGGCTGGTGAGCCCGGCGCCGGTGATTGCCAATCAAGTGTCGGCGCGACTGACAATGCCCGGCTGGCTGCAGAAGCTCGATCTGATGATGGGGCGGTTCGGCGTCTTCAACACCATCACGGTGAACTCCGAAGATATGCTGCACGACTACTCGCGCTATCCGGATTCTTACCGCAGGCGCCTCACCCATGTTCCGCACGGCTTCGATCAGAAGCACTCGGCGCTGACCAGGGCCGAAGCGCGCCGCCGCTTCGCATTGCCGATGGACGGCGTCATGCTCGGCACTGCGGCGCGGCTACATCCGCTTAAACAGCTCGATGCCACCATCCGGGTATTGCCGGCGAAACCTTCCTGGCGGCTTGCGCTGGCTGGCCACGGGCCGGACGAAGTGCGGTTGCGCGCACTGGCCGAACAGCTTGGCGTCGCCGATCGGGTATTCTTTGTCGGCGAGATCACACCGGAACAAGTCGCCGATTTCCTTGCCAGCCTTGACGTCTTCGTATTCCCCTCGCTGGCAGAGACTTTCGGGCTTGCAGCAGTCGAGGCCGCCCATGCGGGCGTGCCGGTGGTCGCCAACGATCTGCCGGTGCTCCGTGAAGTATTAGCCTATCAGGGAGAACCGGCGGCGTTGCTGGTCGACGCCTCCGACACGTCCGCTCTCGGCGCGGCGATATCGGCGGTGCTCGACGACCCTGCGTTGAGGGTGCGACTTCAGCGCAGTGGCGAGGGCTTGAAGACCAGATACTCTGTCGACGCCATGGTCGATGAATACGTCCATATTCTCGAACAGGCGATGTAATATTGTTTGACGGATTGTCTGATGATTGTTGAGCTTCGTTTCGACCAGCAGCGCCCCAGAACGTGGATGCGCCACCTGCTCGATCTGCTGGCAGGTCCTGGACGCACGCTGCAGGTAAGCTGGATTTCCACATCCGCGGAACGGCCGGCCGGGCTCGACACTCTGCTCGACCTCGAACGGATGCTGCTGCGGCGCGGCCAGCGCTGTGGCGGAGACCCCGAGCCGGCACTGCTCGACACCTCGCGCGCCTCCTATGGCCAGGCCGACCTGGTGATCGACTTCACCACGGCACCGCGCGAAGCTGATTGTCCTGCCCGCCTGTACTTACGCCCTCTGTTCGACGGCCGGGCCGGCGAAGATGCCGCCCTTGCGGCGATTCTCGGAGGCGATCTGCCGGTGATCGAGATCCGCGACGAAGTCAGCGGCGCGGTGATGTGGTCCGGAAAACCGTCAGGCGAAAATGCCAGCGGCCTCGGCGGCGCGCTCGGCGCCACCATGGCGCGCACCGGAACGCTGCTGAGGGGCATCCTCGAAAGCGGTCCGCGAGCACAAGGCATCCGCCGCGACGGCGCCCATCTCGGCCACGCGCACTCCGCCGCAGGCTTCGTCGCCCGCAACCTCGCGATGTCGATCGCCAAGGCGATCTACCGGCTGTGCTGCTATGCGCCGCATTGGCGGATTGGATGGCGCTATACCGACGATGCGGGGATCTGGAGTTCCGGCGATCTGTCGGGACCAGACTGGACGGCGCTGCCGAGCCCGGCGAACCGGTTCTACGCAGATCCGTTCGCGGTGACCTGGAAGGGCCGCACCTTCGTGTTTTTCGAAGATCTCGACCATCGCGTCGGCAAGGGCACGATCTCGGCGGTCGAATTCGGCGACGCCGGCCCGGTCGGGGAAGCGGTGCCGGTGCTCGAAGAGCCGTGGCATTTGTCCTATCCGTTCCTCATCGTGCAGGACGATGAACTCTGGATGATCCCAGAGAGCAGCCTGCAGAAGGACGTGACAATCTATCGCTGTGTCGAATTTCCGGGACGCTGGGAACGCCACGCGACGCTGCTGTCCGGCGTTGAGCTCGCCGACGCCACCATCCTGCAGCACGAGGGGAGGCACTACCTGTTCGGCGCGACCCGCGACGACGATAGCGATGGCGGCTATTCCGACACGCTGTCGATCTACGTCGCGGATGATCTGTTCGGGCCGTGGCGGCCGCACGCGATGCAGCCGGCCCTGGTTGATCGCGCCAGCGCGCGTCCTGCGGGGCATTTCGTCCGGCGCAATGGGCAGCTGTGGCGGCCGGTGCAGGACTGCACGCACGGCTATGGCGGCGCCCTGGCTCTTGCGGAAGTCACGGCTCTTTCGCCAGAGACGTTCGTCCAGACCGTGCACCACATCATCCAGCCTGGGCCGCGCTGGCCCGGCCGCAAGCTCCACACTCTCAACCGCTGCGGACGACTGGAGCTGATCGACGGCAGCGTGATTCAGCCGAAGCTGCAGCCGCTGCGACGCATGGCCCGCGCCAACGACCCGGTCGCCGTCCCGGCACGCTGACTTCTCTACGTTGCGCCTCAATCGCTACGGAACAGACGGCCGGCAATTGATCCTGCCGCAAGGCCAATGGTTCCGCCAGCGAGCTTGACGCTGGCGTCGAACAGCCGCCCGTGCCGTGACGGCTCCAGCACCTGCAATAGTTCGAACAGCACCGCAGCCCCGAGCACGATCATCGCAGCGAACAGGATATAGCGCGGGTAAGCCGCTCCGAATAATGCGCCGACCACCGCGAACGCCACGAAGCGCTCGATCGACGGCGACAATCCGGTGGTGGGCCTCAGGCCAATCGGACTGAGGGTCGCAAACGCGATCCCCGCAAGGCACAGCCAGGCCGCGATCCGAAGCAGCGTTCCAAAGTTGAGGCTGACGACACGACTATTCATAGATCCGATATCCGCGCTGATGAGACGATGGTTAATGCCAAAGCGCCCCCGCTTCGGTCGGGTCTGCGAGCATCTTTACCGTCATCGACAATTATCGCCCGGCATTCGCTCGCCGATCGTTCAAATAGGATAGATTGCTACCGTGCGCCAGGACGGTGGCGGCGGGATTGTCGACGTGGTGAACCGGGTCCCCCGGAGGATCGTTCCCACCGTCGAGTGCTCTCTCGAAATCTGCAAGCCCGTCGCGAGGTTGATGATTTTGAAATTCGGTACCACGCTCGAAAGACTGATCAACCTGAGCAAGAACGCCGGGATTCGCGCCATGACCGGCGCGTTCGGGTTGCGCGTGCTGATCACGATCGTCAATCTCGGACTGGTGACGCTCGCCGCGCGGACTCTCAGCGGACACGATTTCGGCACCTATTCGATGCTGTTCAGCGCCGCCAGCCTGCTCAGCGTGGTCGCCACCTTCGGCCAGCAGATCTTCATCATGCGGTCGTGGAGCGAATACACCACCGCCGGAGACGAGCCGAAGCTGAAGGGCGCGATGATCTTCACGACGCTCGCCTGCTTTGCCGGCAGCGTGCTGGTCGGCCTGCCGTTCTTCTTCTGGGTATCGGCCGAGCATGACACGCTGCTGGCGCTGTCGGCGACGTTGTATCTGGTCTGCTTTGCGGTGATGCTGATTTCGGCGCACGTCACCCGCGGTGCCGTCGGCGTCGGTGTCAGCGACGGCCTGACCTATCTGCTGGTCGCCACCTGTCCGATGGTTTACCTCGCCGGCTGCGTCATCATCGGCGCGCCGATTGAAATCCACACCATCTTCCTCACCATGGCGGGGGCCTCCTGCTTCACCGTGATGGTGCAGATGACATTGTTGCGGCGGCGGGTCCACGCTCAATTCCCGCATATCGGCCGCTCACGCTCAGCCTTCGAGTTGCGCACCTGGAGTGCCCGCTCGGCCAAGCTGTGGGTGTCGGGCTGCCTGGAGGCCGCCAATCAATACGCCGACGTGGTGATCATCGGCTACCTGATGAGCCCGACCGTTGCCGGCGCGTATTTCGTCACCACCCGGATCGCCAACGCGTTCGCAATGGCTACCGGTGCCGTCTACATCTTTTCGACCCGGCACTTCCCACATCTGTATTACAGCCGGCAACATCGCGAACTCGACGGCCTGCTTGATTCGGTGGCGCTCGTCACCCTGGCGATCGTGATCGGCGGCCTGATGGTGGTGCTCGGCGGTGGACACTGGATCCTGTATCTCTTCAATGCCGATTACGTCTCGTACTACAGCGCCCTGGCGATCCTGACCGCTGGGACCGCGGCAGTCGCTGCAGCCGGGCCGTGCGGCTCGATCCTGATGCTGACGGGTCACGAGGGTCGCTATCTGGCGATCATCGGCGGCACAGTGCTGATGCGCGCGGTCGGGTTCTTCGTGCTGATCCCGCTGTTCGGTATCTCCGGCGCTGTGGCGGCGACGGCGATCTCGTTCATCGCACTGGCGCTACTGATGCGCAGCGCATCGATTCATCTCGCCGGCATCGATGGGTCCGTGTTGCGGCTGGTGACGGGATGGCGTCAGCGTCGACTCACCCAGCCAGCGGAATGATCCGTGTTCCGACGCTCGCGTAGGAACGCCACACTTTCATCGTATGCTTGGATGAATTCGTTTGCGGTTCAAGACTCGGCCGCGAGCAGCGACAGCCAGTTGCCGAACAGTGCCACCGCGGAGACTTCCAACGCCGCAGTCAGTCCCGGCCGCAGCGCCAACGGTGGCAGTTCGGCGATGACGTCTGGCCGACGATCAGCCGTTGCACGATCACAGAACGCGGCAAGCCGAGCCTCTGTTTCTGAGCTGAAGTAATTGCACGGCGGCTCCGGACAATCGTCGCGTTCACCAGCCAGATAGCGACCGACATCACGCAGAAATTCGCGCTGCAGCGTCGCGGGGTCGTATTCCGGATGCCCCTGAAAGAACACCATGCGGCTGCGGCCATCGCGCCTGAACACGTCGACGCCCGCTCCGACTGCTCGCGTCAGAACTTCGTAGCCAGCGGCGGAAAGCTCGTCCGCATCGAGATCGTTGAGGCGCGAATGCGAGACTCGCATAGTCGCCGGCAGATCATCCAGCATCGGATCGCGCTGCAGCTTCCCGGCCGTATAGACCCCCGAGCATTTACGCGGCAGTCTTCGGCGCTCGATGCCGTCAAGATGCAGAACGGCGGCATGGGCGGCGAGACAGGACCAGATCGTCGAGCGCGTGTTGGCTTCGGCCCAATCCACCAACCGGCGGAACTCGTCCCAATATGGTTCGTCGCGGAGTGCCGCCTTGCGCGGCTCGGCACCGGTGACGATCAGGCCGTCGAGACGGACGCGGCCGAGATCAGCGATATCGGAATAGAGGCTATCGATGCGGTGGCGAGCAGCCGCCGATCGGGGCACCGAGCGCAGCGCGAAGCAATGCAGCCGAACACGCCGTTCGCCGGCACCGTCGCGCAGCAGCCGCGCGAATTGACGCTCGGTCGCGCGTAGCGCCGCATCGCCCATATTGTTGACAAGGCCGATCTCGATCGGCTTGCGGTGATCCGGCCGTCCCCACCGGCATCGCTCGTCGCCGGCACCATCCGGCGCCAGCACAGGGCTGTCGATCGGATCGGCGCTGTCGAACAGCAAGCTCATGCGCCGGACCGCCTATTCGGCCGCCGCCAGACGCGGCTGCGAACCGCAGGCTTGCGCGAGCGCCTGATCGAGATCCTCGATGATGTCGGCGATGTGTTCAATGCCGATCGAAAGCCGGATCGTCTCCGGCAAAACTCCGGCCTGACGCTGCTGCTCAGCCGACATCTGGCGATGGGTGGTCGACGCCGGGTGGCACGCGAGCGACTTGGCGTCACCGATGTTCACCAGCCGGGTGATCAGCTTGAGCGAATCGTAGAACGCCTTGCCGGCTTCCATGCCACCCTTGATGCCGAAGGTGAACAGCGACGATGCGCGGCCGTCGAGATACTTCTGCACCAGCGGATAATACGGGCTGTCCGGGAAGCCGGTGTAATTGACCCAGGCAACGCGCGGATCGTCGCGCAGGAATTCGGCGACTTTCCGGGCGTTCTCGACGTGGCGCTCCATCCGCAACGCGACTGTCTCGATGCCCTGCAGCAGCAGAAAGGCGTTAAACGGCGACAGCACAGATCCCATGGTGCGCTGATAGATCGACCGCGCACGTTCGACGTAAGCGGTCGGCCCAAACCGCTCCGCATAGACCATGCCGTGATAGGAGTGGTCCGGCTGGTTGAATGCCGGAAACCGCTCCGGGTGCTTGGCCCAGTCGAATCGTCCGCTGTCGACGATGGCACCGCCGAGCGTGGTACCGTGGCCGCCGAGGAACTTGGTGAGCGAGTGCACCACGACATCGGCACCATACGCGATCGGCTTGAACAGGATCGGCGTCGCCACGGTATTGTCGACGATCAGCGGCACGCCGGCGCGATGCGCCACGTCGGCGATCGCTTCGATGTCGCAGACATTGCCGGCCGGATTGCCGATGGTTTCGCAGAACACCGCACGGGTGCCCTCATCGATAAGCTTGGCGATGTCGTCTGGCTTGTCGCTGGCAGCGAAGCGGCCAGTGATGCCCTGTCGCGGCAGGATGTGCGACAGCAGCGTATGCGTGGTACCATAGAGCTGTGGCACCGAGACGATATTGCCGCCATGATCGGCGAGATTGACGAAGGCGAAATGCAGCGCCGCCTGCCCGCTCGCCACCGCCAGGGAACCGACGCCGCCTTCCAGCTCAGCAACGCGCTTTTCCAGCACGCTTGTGGTCGGATTGGCGATCCGAGAATAGCGATAGCCTTCGGTCTCGAGATTGAATAACGCCGCGCCGTGGTCGGCACTGTCGAACGCGTAAGAGGCAGTCTGATAGATCGGCACCGCAACCGCGTGAGTGGTGGGTTCGGGCTCGTAGCCGGCGTGGATGGCAAGCGTCTCGTTGCGCATGAGCTCCTCCCTTCGCCGCGGCTGCACTTCACACACACAGAGCTCCGCGTCTGGCCTTTGCTAGAACGCACCGCATTAGCGGACAACACATTTCAAAGACGACGACAAACTAACCCTAATTTCGCTTGCTGATTTGAATACAGTTTGAATCGATTTGAATTTGTTTACCTTAAGCGTGCTTCGTCCAGGCATTCGCAACAAATCGCCAACCGCGTTCGCCTACAATTGCACTCAAACTCGTCACGAACTTTCGGAATGGGTGTCGATGACCGTGCACGCAACCGCTGCCATCCGTTCTACCGATGCGGCGCCCGCGCGCCCATCGGTCGCCAAGAGCTGGCTGAACGCGATCGAGATCACTGCGCGGATCGAACGCGAGCCGGAACGTTTGCTGTGCGATACGGTCGCCGAATGGGCGATGCGCACGCCGAATGCGCACGCACTATTGTCGGAGCAAGAACGGTTCAGCTACGCCGAATTGGCGCGACGAATTGACGGTTACGCACGCTGGGCACTCGCACACGGAATCGGCAAAGGCGTCACCGTCGCGCTGCTGATGCCGAACCGCCCAGACTATCTGGCGATCTGGCTCGGCATCACCAAGGTCGGCGGCGTGGTGGCGCTGCTCAACACACAGCTCACCGGCGCCTCGCTGGCCCATTGCATCGATGTCGCAGCGCCCAGCCATATCATCGTGGCGAAGGAACTCAGCGACGCCTACGACAGCGCCAAACTGCATCTGGGATCTGCGCCCCGGCTGTGGCTGCACGGCGACGACGATACCGAGGTGGGGCTGTCGGACGCGCTGGCGATCGCAAACGACGATCCACTTACGGCGGACGAACGTCCCGCTGTGACTGTCGATGATACGGCACTGCTGATCTACACCTCCGGCACCACGGGGCTGCCGAAGGCAGCGCGGGTCAGTCACCGCCGGGTGATGAGCTGGGCCGGCTGGTTCGCCGGCCTCACCGGCGCGACATCCGACGATCGCATCTACGATTGTTTGCCGATCTACCACAGCGTCGGCGGCGTGGTCGCGACCGGCAGCCTGCTGATGGCGGGAGGCTCGGTCGTGATCGCCGAGAAGTTCTCCGCGCGGCGGTTCTGGGACGATATCGTCCGCTACGACTGTACGCTGTTTCAATATATCGGCGAGCTGTGCCGCTATCTGGTGCAGGCGCCGATCGCGCCGAACGAAACGCGGCATCGTCTGCGGCTCGCCTGCGGCAACGGACTGCGCGGCGACGTCTGGGAGGCGTTTCAGGCGCGGTTCGCGATCCCGCGCATTCTCGAATTCTACGCCTCCACCGAGGGCAACTTCTCGCTCTACAATGTCGAGGGCGAGCCCGGTGCGATCGGGCGGCTGCCGTCGTTTCTGGCGCATCGCTTTCCAGCCGCACTGGTGAAATTCGATTTCGAAACAGGACTACCCGTGCGCGACGAACAGGGCCGGTGCATCCGCTGCGCCCGCGGCGAGGCCGGCGAAGCGATCGGCCGGATCGGCGAGGCCGAGCGCGGCGGCGGCCGGTTCGAAGGCTACACCAGCGATGGCGAGAGTGAGCTCAAGATCTTGCGCGACGTGTTTGCACCGGGTGACGCCTGGTTCCGCACCGGCGACCTGATGCTGCAGGACGCCAAGGGCTTCTTCCGCTTCGTCGACCGGATCGGCGACACCTTCCGCTGGAAGGGCGAGAACGTCGCAGCGAGCGAAGTGGCCGACATACTCGCCGTCTGCCCCGGCGTGATCGACGCCAGCGTCTATGGCGTCAGCGTTCCGAACCACGATGGCCGCGCCGGCATGGCTGCGCTGGTGACCGAGGAGAGCTTCGATCTCGCGGCCCTCCATCGCCATCTCGCCACGCGGCTGCCGGCCTACGCACGGCCGCTCTTCCTGCGGCTGCGGCCGACGCTCGATCTCACCGGCACGTTCAAGCAGGCAAAGCAGACCCTAATCACTGAGGGTTTCGACCCGTCGGTCGTCGGCGATCCGCTCTATGTCGCCGACATCACTACGGGCGGCTACGTCGCGCTCGACGCCCCCCTCTTCAGCCGCATCGCGCGCGGCGCATTTAGACTGTGATGGATCCGACGACGATGCCCGCTCCTGCACCGATCAACTACTCCCAGACCTGGACCTTCTTCGAGGGCGAGTGGCATGACGGCAACGTGCCGATCATGGGCCCTCGTACGCACGCAGCGTGGCTCGGCTCCATGGTGTTCGACGGCGCGCGCGCATTCGAGGGCGTGACGCCGGATCTCGACCGCCATTTGGCGCGGATCAACTGGTCGGCGACCAACTTCAAGCTCAACGCACTGGTGGACAAGGCGACTTGGCTTGGCTTGGTACGGGACGGCCTGAAGCGGTTCGCCGGCAATGCCGAGCTTTACATCCGGCCGATGTATTGGGCGCAAAACGGCGTTGGCGGCGGCGTGCTGTTCGATCCGGACACCACCAATTGGTGCCTGTGCATCTATGAAGCGCCGATGCCGAAGCCGACCGGCCTGTCGATTACGCTGTCGCCGTTCCGCCGCCCGACCGCCGAATGTGCGCCGGTGGAAGCCAAAGCCGGATGCCTGTACCCGAACAATTCGCGGGCCATGATGGAAGCCAAGTGTCGCGGCTTCGACAACTGCCTGCTGCGCGACATGCTCGGGCATATCGCCGAGCTCGGCAACTCCAATATCTTCATGGCTAAAGACGGCGTGGTCTATACGCCGGCGGCCAACGGCACCTTCCTGAGCGGCATCACCCGGCAGCGGGTGATCGAGCTGCTGCGCGGCGATGGCGTCACCGTGCTCGAAACTTCGCTGAGTTATCGCGACTTTGAGACCGCCGACGAGATCTTCGCCAGCGGCAATTTCGCAAAGGTGCAGCCGATCATCCGGATCGACGACCGCTCGCTGCAGCCGGGCCCGTTCTATGCCAAGGCGCGCAAGCTGTATTGGGAGTTCGCACACGGCTGAGCGGCGATGCCGCTCGGTCTTCACGGGCCGAACAGCACCAGCTCGGTCTCACTGAGATCCGCGAGGCGCGGCGGGTTCGGGCCCTTGTAGTACTTGCGGCCGCGGGACTCGACATAGAAGCCGGTCAGCTCGTCCATCGGCCCGAGCGCGTCGAGGATCACCAACGGCCGACCGCGCCAGATCAGTGCCCGGCCGAGCGCACCGGCGCAACGCACGAATTCGGCGACGTCGCGGCAATACACCAGCTGCATCGCGGGGAACGGGAAGCGGCCGTGCTTTACACGCTTCGGCACGAACAGGAACGGCATCGTGCCACCATCAGGCAGATGAACCGCGAGGGCTAGGCATCCGTAGGACGCATGGCAGCGCAGCAGCTCACACTCGGCTTCGCTCAATCCCGCCACCGCTCGGGTGGCTTCGGTCACCACCTCGACGCGCGCGCCCTTTTCGGCGCGCGACAGCCAAGGCAGCGCGAAGAACATGCCGTTGCAGTAACGCTTGAACCCAAGCGCCTCGACGATCGGCCAAGTATTCACCGCAGGCGAAATGTTGACGTAAGTGACCTGCTTGTTCTTCTGCGCCATTGAGGTCAGCAGCGTCGCGTAGTTGCGAAATTCCGGGTCGACGTACCAACTCGACACGTTGCAGCGCAGGATCTGTTCAGTGCCGGGACGGCGCGCCGCGTACAGCAACAGCAACGCACCGACCGGATGGCCTCCGCTCTCCAGCAAATAACCGTATCGCGGGCAGCCCTCGGGCAATTCGCGCGCCCCATGGCGATGCAATCCACGCAACCAATAGTCGCGGCGGCGGCCTGGAAAGCCGCGCGTCAGCAGATCGGAGACGGCATCAATATCGGCGTCGCCGATCTCACGGCAACGTACCTTGCGGGCTTCCAAAGCCATTTACCAATCGGCCTGAATTGCAAGTGAGGCGCATGGATTTGTTTCGATTTTGCGCCATATGCTCCTTGTCTCATGGATCGATCAGAAAGGCGAAGTGTCGATGTCTGTACGGTTAACAATCGTCTCGGCGATGCAGCAGATCGCTGACGAACAAGGCTTCAAGGTTCCTGCACTGACGGATGACCTGGTGCTGCACGAGTCGGGCTTCGACTCACTCGGCTTTGCCGTGCTGGTTGCGCGTCTCGAAGACGAACTCGGCATCGATCCGTTCAGCACAGCTGATGACGCCATCTTTCCGGAGACACTCGGCGACTTCATTGGAGCCTATGAGAATGTCCCCGCGTGAGATCGTCGCGCTACGCCACTATCTCACCACTGATCTGACCAGCCGTACGCTGTCGGACGCGAGCGATGAGATCGCGTTAGCCGACATCGCGCGTGGGACCTGTTTCGGCGGCAAGCTGCCTGAGCTCGCCGGCTGTTCGGTGCTGTTGTCGCTGTCGACACAGCTCGTCACTGGACTCGCAATGATCGAACTCGACGGCGTGGCGCGGCGGATGCTGCTGTGCCCACCGGACGTCGATATGACCTACGCCGCCGATCTGATCGCGGATGCGGAGATCGACGCCATCGTGACAGATGCGCCGGAGCGGTGGCAGGACCTCGGCGTCAGCGCCATCGTCACCGCAGGCCTGCCATTGCAGCCTGCGCCCCCTATCGCAGCCACGCATGCCACGTCTTGGTTGATGCTGACCTCCGGCACCACCGGCCGTCCGAAGATCGTCGCGCATACTCTGGCGGCGCTGACCGGTGCGATCGTCGGCGACAACGTCGCAAAGGATGCGTCTCCGATCTGGGCGACCTTCTACGACATCCGCCGCTACGGTGGCCTGCAGATTTTCCTCCGCGCCGTGCTCGGCGGCGGCTCGATGGTGCTCTCCGCGCCCGGCGAAGCAATTGGCGATCATCTGGCACGCCTCGCTGCGCGCGGCGTGACCCACATTTCCGGCACGCCGTCGCATTGGCGCAAGGCACTGATGAATCCGGCGATCGGCGGCTTCCGCCCCAGCTATGTCCGCTTGTCTGGCGAGATCGCCGATCAAGCCGTGCTCGACGGTCTGCGCAACGCGTTTCCCGATGCGTCCATCGGCCACGCCTACGCCTCGACCGAGGCCGGCGTCGGCTTTGCGGTGAATGACGGCCGTGAGGGCTTTCCAGCGTCGCTGATCGGCAACGCGCCCGGCATCACCATGAAAGTGGTCGACGGCTCGCTGCGGATCAAATCGACCCGCACCGCACATACTTACGTCGGCCGCAGCGCGCCGCCGCTGACGGATGCGGGCGGCTTCGTCGACACCGGCGACATCGTCGAGCTGCGCGAAGATCGTTATTACTTCGTCGGCCGCCGCGACGGCGTCATCAACGTCGGGGGCCTCAAGGTTCATCCCGAGGAAGTCGAAGCCGTGATCAACCAGCATCCCTCGGTGCGGATGTCGCGGGTGCGGGCGCGTCGCAGCCCGATCACCGGCGCGCTGGTGGTGGCCGAGGCGGTGCTCGCAAGCGTCGCGGACGCCGGGCGCACTGGAGCAATCCGCGAGGCGATCCTCGCCAATTGCCGCGCCGCGCTGCCGCCACACAAGGTCCCGGCGTCGATCCGTTTCGTGCAGCAACTCGACGTCACCGCCTCCGGAAAGCTGGCCCGCCATGCGTAAGGTGGTGGTGACCGGCGGCAGCCGGGGCATTGGGCTTGCGATCGCACGCCGCCTCGCAGCGGCCGGCTACGACGTGATCGCGGTGGCACGACGCGAGAGTGAGGAACTCACCGCGGCGATTGCCGAGGCTTCGCAAGGGCCCGGCACGATCAGCTTCAAGGCTTACGATCTCGGCGACATCGACGGCCTGGCCGGCTTCGCCAAGTCGCTTCGCCAGGAATTCGGCAAGATCTACGGCCTCGTCAACAATGCCGGCATCGGCACCGAGGGCGTGCTCGCGACCATGCACAACAGCCAGATCGAGACGCTGCTGCGCATCAACGTCACCTCGCCGATCGTACTGACCAAGTACATCGTCCGCCACATGATGGCCGATGGTGCGGGCCGCGTGATCAACATGTCGTCGATCATCGGCTCGACGGGCTACAACGGACTGTCGGTGTACGGCGCTACCAAGGCCGCGGCGATCGGTTTCACCCGCTCGCTCGCCCGCGAGGTCGGCCGGCTCGGCATCACCGTCAACGCGATTGCGCCCGGATTCATCGACACAGAATTGACCGCCGGACTCGCTGGCGAAGGCCGCCAGAAGATCGCCGGCCGCAGCGCGCTGCGCCGCCTGGCGGAAGCCGACGACGTCGCCCAGATGGTCGAATTCCTGCTCGGCGATGGTGGCCGCAACATCACCGGTACGGTGCAGACGATCGACGCCGGGAACACGGCGTAGGTCGCCGGAATTACTAACCTCTCGTCATTCCGGGGCGCACGCAGCGCGAACCCGGAATGACAATGCAAGACCGTCAGTCGAGCGACAGCACGTCCCGCACGCTCGCCGGCCACGCGTTGGTATCGATGCCATGGGTCGCGAACAGCGCGACAGCGAGGCGGTCCATGCCGAAGGCGACGCAGCCGGTGTGGGCGGGGTTACCGGCCGCATCCTCGATGCCCCAGGTGACGCCGAAATGCTCGCGGTGATAGTTGAAGCTCATGCAGGCGGTCGGCTGCTCTTCCGAGCGCAGCGGCACCAGCAGTTCGAACTTCAGAGCCTGCTGCTGCTGGCTGATCGCCTTCATCTGGCCGACACGGCCGAAGAACGGATCGGACGCGGTCTCGACACGGAATGTGAGACCGAGATCTCGCGCGATCGCCTGCGCCTTCACCATCCAGCGCTCGCGGAAGTCAGCGACGTCCTGCGGCGCGCCGATGCAGACATATTCCCGCATGCGGAACGACTGCAACCGGTCGAGATGCTTCGACGGTTCGCGGCGGAAGCAATCGGCCGCAACGTCGAAGCGCGCGCCGCCCGCCGGCAGCGGGCCACGGCTCGCCGCGATCGGATACACCGGATAGCAGGCCGCCGGCGACAATACGAGGTCCGCCGGAGACAGCGAGGTCGTCCAATCGCCGCCGGCATCGAACCGGCCGACCGCCGCGTTGATCTCCTGTTCGCTGCCATGCAGGCCGCAGACGCATCCGAGCAGATTGGGGAAGCTTTTCAGATAGCCGGACTTCTCGAGCTGGCTCCGGCTCATCACCGGTGGGAACCGCATCACTTCGGCCCCATCCTCGCGATGCTGCGAGATCAGCGCCGCCAGCTTCTCGACCACGCCCTCGTACAGCGCAGTTCGCGCATAGACGCCGTCGGCACCTAGCGTGTGGAACAGGTGCTCAGCCAGGTGATCGAGCGGATCGACCGGATGCAGCTCGGCCTCGGCCGGTGTGGTGCGGATCGCCATGTTCATGAAGCGGCCTCCTCGTTGACGATTGACGGTCGATTCAGTCGCGCAGGCTCGCCGGCACCAGGCTCATCAGATTGGCGGTGCCAATGTTGGCGAGGATGCGGTCATTGTTGATCATCAGCGGCGCCGACAGCACGTCGCGCAAGTGCCGGCCGAGGGTAAAATCACCGTCATTGCGATAACCCGACAGGCCGCAAGCCCGCATCGCGCTCATCACCGTCTCGACCGCGAGTTCGGAGGCTTCGACCTTCAGCAGGTTGATCGAGGACTGGAAGTCCAGCGAGGTCAGCGCGCGTTCGTCGAATTCGTGCGCAGTGTAGGCGTCGAGATGCGTGGCGATCATCGCCCGCAGCTTGGTCAGCGAGCGCTTGGCGCTGGTGAAGTGCGCAGCACCCGGCGGCATCTGCCCGCTGGCGCCGCGCGCCGCCTTGCGAACGAACGCCTGCGCCCTTTCCACTGCCGCAGCAGCGATGCCTGCCCAGGCCGACGACCAGCTGAGATGTGCCACCGGCGTCATCGTCTGCGCATGAATGCGATCGTAGGCCTCTGCAAACACCTGATCGGCACGACCGTTGGCGCGCAGCTCGAAGCCGGTGCTGCAGGTGCCGCGCATGCCGAGCGTCTCCCAGCCGAGCGTGGGCGTCAGCGTGTAGTCGTCCTTGGTGAACACCACCAGGACCTGATCCGAGGCGCCGGCATCGTCCGCGCGGCGAGCGATCGTCATCACGCCATCGGCTTCGGCACCATAGGAGATCACAGTCGCGTCGCGCAGCAGAGAGATGCCGGTTTCGGTCCGCGCGATCGCCGCAGCGCTGGAGCGGATGTTGCCGCCGTTGTTGCCTTCGGT
The DNA here is from genome assembly GCF_013415845.1 of Rhodopseudomonas palustris. NCBI lineage: Bacteria > Pseudomonadati > Pseudomonadota > Alphaproteobacteria > Hyphomicrobiales > Nitrobacteraceae > Rhodopseudomonas > Rhodopseudomonas palustris. The sequence goes on from NZ_CP058907.1 coordinate 5,047,682, forward strand.
GGTCGACGACGCCAACAGCATCTGCTCGGCCGCGATCCGCCGCATCAACTGTTCGTGCCAGGCGGAGCCGCGGCCGTGCCGCACCAGGCAGGCCACCTTGGTCTGGTGCATCGCGACGATCATCGCGGTGGAGGCGCAGGCGCGCCCGAGCGCGTAGCACATCTCGGCAATGTCGTGGATCGAGGCGCTCTCGCCGCCGAACTCGATCGGAATTTGCGCGCCGAGCAGACCATATTCGCGCGCCGCATCGATCGCGGCCTTGGGGAACCGCGCCTCGCGATCGACCGATTCCGCATCAGCGGCGGCAATCGCCGCGACGTGAACCACACGCTGCATCAGCGGCATCGCTTCCGAACCGAATTTGTCGTTGGCCGGCTTAAGGGTGAAGTCGCGAACCACGTTGTCGGTGATGATCGCCATGGCGTCGTGAACTCCCTGTTGCGGACGTTTGCGCTATGTATCGTTCGCGATCGGAATCAGCTCGGCTGCGCCGAGGGGACGATCGCTGCTGGTAGCAAGCTATGGATTGATCAGGAACACGTCGAGGCGAATTCAAAGTGAATCAATTTGGATTCGAATTGAGGGTTAATCGGACTTTGCCCCGATCGCGAAAACTTTCGGAATCCCCGTTAGTGTTAAAATTCGAATGAATATGTCGGAAACCGCCACAGCATTGTTTCCGACAGGCAGTTGCGATTACATCATCGCAACGTTGCGAGCTGTGCCCGTGGACCAAGCGTCCGCAAGCGCGCAGAAGACTTCGAACAGGTCATGGAGATCGCGTCATGCAGGCAGGCCCGTCAGCTGCGGTGGAGAACAAAATCATCACTCTGGTGGAGTCGATCCTGGCGCAGAACAGCCTCGCGGGCGGCATCGCGCGCGACACCACATTCGCCGATGCGGGGCTGACGTCGATGGAGATGGTCAACCTGATGCTCGCGGTCGAAGCCGAATTCGATATGACGCTGCCCCAGTCGGACATCACGCCGGAGAATTTCACTTCGGCAGCGACCGTCGCGCAGCTCGTGTTGCGCCGTCAGCACGCCCAGGCCGCTTAGTACGGCGACGCCCTTCGCAATCCCGACACGATCCGCATCACAACCGAACAAAACGATCAGCAGGAGACGCCAGATGCCCAACCACCTGATCCTCACCTCCCGCACCGACGTCGAGCTGAAGCCGGCGCCGATCGAGCCGTCGTGGATCATCGAAGGCAATCCGGTCGCGACCAACTGCACGCTGTCGCGCAGCACCGATGGCATGGCGTCGACGATTATCTGGCAGTGCACCGAGGGCAAATTCAATTGGCACTACGACATCGACGAGACGATCTGCATTCTCGAGGGCTCGGTGGTGATCGAAAGCGCCGGCATGCCGGCGAAGCGCTACGGTCCGGGTGATGTGATCTTCTTCAAGGACGGCGCCAGCGCGCGCTGGCATGTCGAAGGCCACATCCGCAAAATCGCGTTCTGCCGCCGCACCCAGCCGCGGCTGGTCGGGTTGGCGGTGCGGGTGTTCGCCAAGCTTCGCTCGATGTTGCTGCCGTCCGCCAACCGGCCGGCGCAATCGCTGCTCGGTGCAAACTGAGCCAATTCCCCATCGCCGCGGCGCAAGGCCGCACAAATCAGACGGCGGATCGCGCGGCGGTCCGCCGTTTTGGTTCGCCAGCCCTACTGAAGTCGGATTGATTTGACGCAAAGAAGCATGTTGCGGGTTCTGGCATGTCCTAAGGCGAAAGTCGCATTTGGGGCAAAGCAGACGCGATGGACTTTTCTCACGGCAAGTCGGGACGACCGTCGATACTCGCAATCGTGTACACCGATGGCGCAGCCGCCTGCCGGCTGATGTCGGATCTCGGTCGCCGCTTGCGCGACGCCGGCGTGGTGGTCGCGGGTCTGGTGCCGTATCAGGGCGCGGTCGACGACGGCAGCCCGCGCTGCGATATGGAAGTCGAGGAGCTGTCCTCCCACTTCATCCTTCAGCTGGCGGAAGAGCGCGGCAAGCAGCCCAACGGCTGCCGCGTCGATCCGGAAGCCGTGCAGGAAGCCGCCGCTTTAATCGCAGCGTCGTTCCGCAACGCGCCCGAACTGCTGATCGTCAATAAATTCGGTAAGCTCGAAGCCGATGGCGGCGGCCTCAGCGACGTCATCAGCGACGCCGTGGATCAGGGGATTCCGGTCATCGTCGGCGTTCCTGAGCGACATCTGGCAACGTGGCGCTGCTTTACCAGCGGCCTGGCCGAAGAAGCGTTGCTCGACTCGCCCCGTATTCAGCAATGGCTGGCCCGCCGCGGCTTCGGCCTCCGGCGCAACACCGTCGGCCCGCAGCACGTGCTCAACTCGGCGGCGTAAGGCGATTGCTGGTTCAGCGCGGCCCTGGCCGTATCTTCGCCGCCCACCGCATACTGGCAGAATCCGACAACTAATCGTCATGCCCGCGCTTGTCGCGGGCATCCACGTCTTGAAGACTGCGAAAGATCAAAGACGTGGATGGCCCGGTCGAGCCGGCCACGACAAGTGGATAAGGGATAGGCTCTGGGCCTCTCCCGCCACGGCTTCACCACCCTCGTCTTAGAAACGCCAATGCCCGGGACAAGCCCGGGCATTGAGTGTTGCGTCATGAAGCAAGCATGGCCGAAGCAAATAGCTTCGGCGACGCGGGCTCTCTCACCCGCACGCGCCACCGCCCCGGGCGGTGTTCCCTCAGCCGAACTTGAACAGCACGCCGTAGCCGCCGCGCGGGTAGCTCCACTCGATGTCGCCGCCACCTTCGGCGAGCACCCGGCAGGTGCCGCATTCGACGCAGCCGTCCGGCGTCACTTCGACCTGTCCGTTACTGTTCAGCTCGTAGCAGTGCGCCGGGCACACTTTCAACAGCGCCAGCAGTTGCGGCGATGGCTTGGTGTGGGGCTTGACCTTGATGTGGGCGTTGCCGACGTCGACCAGATAGCGGTTCTGATACAGCTTGTCTTCGACGCGAACCGGGGCTTCCGTTGTCATCGTCCGTTCTCCGCTTTCTCGAATCCCGCTGAATTATCGCCACGCCCGCGCGAAGCGGAACGCGTCGCCGAACAATCCGCCCCACGACCGTGCCGACACGAACGACTTGATCGTGGTCTTTTCCTTCTCGATCTTCGGCGTGCCGTCGACCCGCACGAAGTTCTGCAGCGCCTTGTTGACGAGCTGCGGATAGGTCAGGAAGAAGTTCTGCGAGCGGATATGCAGCAGGTCCGGCATATCCTTGTATTTCTTCAGGTCCTTGATGACGAAGGAGTCGTCCAGCATCTTCTTGTAGAGGGCCAGATTCTCCTTGGTCATCGGATCCTTGCGCGACTTCACCTGGAAGATCGCCTCGGCGGCGATCCGGCCCGAGGTCATCGCCAGGTTCGAGCCCTCGCGGTGCATCGCGTTGTTGAGCTGCGCGGCATCGCCGACCACGACCCAGCCGTCGCCATAGAGCTGCGGGATCGCGTTGTAGCCGCCTTCCGGGATCAGATGGCCGGCGTATTCCTTCACCTCGGAGCCTTCGATCAGCGGCGCCACAGACGGATGCTTCTTGAAGCGCTCGAGCAGGCCGTAGGGGGTCTCGCCGGTCTTCTGAAAGTCCGACACCAGACAGCCGATGCCGATCGAGATCGACTCTTTGTTGGTGTAGATGAAGCCCATGCCGGTCATGCCGGCCGAGATCGTGCCGGCGGCTTCGATCACCACGCCCTCGTCGCCCTTCAGGTTGAAGCGGGCTTCGATGGTCTCGCGCGGCAGGAAGTGCATTTCCTTCACGGCCAGCGCGACGTTCTCCGGCGTCGGGCGCTCACGCAGCTCGGCCTTGGTGCCGAGCAGGCCGTTGACGCCTTCGGCCAGTACCACGACGTCGGCATGAACCTGGCCGCCTTCACGATCGGTGATCACGCCGATCACCTTGCCGTAAGCGTCCTGCACCAGTTCCTTGACGGTGGTTTCGCACAGCACGATCGCGCCGGCTTCCTGCGCCTTGCTGGACAGCCATTTGTCGAACTGGGCACGGATGATGGTGTAGCGATTCGGCTTCTCTTCGTTGAAGTCTTCCGAACGGTGATGCAGGCCGGTGTGCGACTTGCCGTCCATCATCCAGAACCGCTGTTCGACGAGGTGCCGCTCCAGCGGCGCGTCCTCGCGGAAGTCGGGCACCAGCTTCTCCAGCATGTCGGCGTAGAGAATCGCCCCTTGCACGTTCTTCGAGCCCGGGTACTCGCCGCGCTCGATTTGCAGCACCTTCAGGCCACGCTTGGCCATGGTCAGCGCAGCGGCGTTGCCGGCCATGCCGGCCCCGACGACGATGGCGTCGAAACGTTCTTCGATCATGGCAGCCTCCTGTTAGCTCGCGATCCGGTCGCGGGTGTGCGCAGACAGCCGTTTGCGGAATGCTTCGGTCAGCGCCGGCAGCAGCCGGATCGCATCGGTGACGAGAGCGAGATGGGCAAAGTCGAAGATCGGCGCGTTCTTGTCGGTGTTGATCGCGACGATCAGGTCGGAGCCGTCGACGCCGACGCGGTGCTGAATCGCGCCCGAGATGCCGGCCGCAATGTACAGCTTCGGCCGGATAGTCTTGCCGGTCTGGCCGATCTGGCGGTCGGCCGACACCCAGCCCTTCTGCACCAGCGGCCGCGAACAGCCGTATTCGGCGCCGAGCACGCCGGCGAGCTGGCGCACCAGCTGGAAGTTCTCCGGCGAAGCAAGCCCGAGGCCGCCGGCCACCACGATATCGGCATAAGCGAGGTTCGAGGTCGCCTTGTCGCGATCCGGCACGAAGGCCAGGATCTTGGTGACGATATCGGCTTCGACCAAACCGAGCGGAAATTCGATGACACGGCCGACCGGCTTTTCGACCCGATCGGGCATCGACATCACGCGCGGCCGTACGGTCGCCATCTGCGGTCGGAAGTTGAGCGTGTAGATCGTGCAGAGCAGCGAGCCGCCGAAGGTCGGACGGGTCGCGGCGAGCGAATTGTCGGAGTCGACCTCAAGCTCGGTGCAGTCTGCGGTCAGGCCGGTGAGCAGCGTGGTCGCCACTGCGCCGGCGAGGTCGCGGCCGAGCGTGGTGGCACCGAGCAGCAGGATCTCCGGCTTGTGGGTGTTGACGAGATCGGTCAGCGCCTTGGTGTAGGACTCGTTGCGATAGTCCGTCAGCACGTCGTCGGCGACGACGTAGGCAAGATCAGCGCCGTAGCAGAACGACTCGGCGACCGCAGCCTTGGTGGCATCGCCGGTCGGGCCGATCACCACCGCGGCGAGCTCGACGCCGAGCTTGTCGGCGAGCCGCCGGCCGGAGCCCATCAGTTCCCAGGAGACGGGGTGAACGTGACCACGCTCCTGCTCGATGAACACCCAGACGTGCTTATAGGCTTTGAAATGCTCGGGCAGCTCCTTCTTGGCGGCGGCGCGTCCGGCGGGCTGCGGGGCAGGCTTGGCGGGCTGGCTCATCGAAGCGGCTCTCTGTTCGGGTTGTCAGAATCCGCGCGCCAGCTCGAACATTTCGTTCTCGAGCTTGGGCCGGAGCTTGAAGATTTCGTCGATCAGCGCTTCCGCCGGCGGCTGGCCGGCGGCCTCGACCACCTTGGCCTTCTCGGCGCGCGGGGTGGGTGCGAACACGCGCTTCACCACCGTCGGCGAACCGCGGAGGCCGCACTTCTGGATGTCCTCGACGCCGGCATCCTGCGCGCTCCACTTCACCACTTCGGCGCGGGCGGCATTCAGCGCGTTGATCATCGAGCCGCGGCGCACCTGATTGGTGCCTTCCAGCATCGTGATCAGGCAGGGCAGATTGCTGCGCAGCACCTGCACGCCGCCTTCGGAGCGGCGCTCGACTTCAATGGTGCGAGCGTCGAGGTCGAGCGATGAGACCTTCGAGACATAGGTCAGCTGCAGGAAGTCGAGCCGCTTGCAGATGCCGGGGCCGACCTGGGCGGTGTCGCCGTCGATGGTCTGCTTGCCGGTGAACACCACGTCGACAGCACCGAAGGTGGAGCCGATCTTGCGGATCGCGGCGGCGAGCGCGTAGCTGGTCGCCAGCGTGTCGGAGCCGGCGAAGAACCGATCGGTCAGCAGCACGGCGCGGTTGGCGCCGATGGTCAGCGCCTTGCGCAAGGAATCTTCCGCGGTCGGCGGGCCCATCGTCAGCACCGTGACTTCGCCGCCGAACTTGTCGCGCAGCCGCAGCGCCTCTTCGAGCGCGAACAGATCGTAGGGATTGATGATCGTCGGCACGCCCTGGCGCATGATCGTGTTGGTGACCGGATGCACACGGATCTGGGCCGAGTCCGGAACCTGCTTGATACAGACGACGATATGCATGGAGTGGCTCCGCGCTTGCTGACAGAAGCTTGACGACGGAGACTTATGAGCAAGCCTCGTACCAACTTTTCCAGCGTGGAGAATATCGCGGCAAACCAATCACTTGCGACGAGAGGCCGGGATTGTTACCGGCGCTTCCGAGGGTTGCAATCCGACAACTCCGACACTTGTCGGGAAGGCGACAGCGGCGTGACCGACCAGACATTTCACGCCGCAGTGAGATCGCCCGCCAAACACGACATGGATGTGAGAAAATGAGTCTGGCAGGCGCGGCAAAACGGCCCGCCGCGAACGCGACGGGCCGTCGATAGCAGGGCGCAAGGGGCGCGCGGTTACTTCAGTGCGTCGAGCGGGACGAAGGCCGGGCGCTTCGGCGTCTTCGGCGCCACCGCGTCCTTCAGCACCTTGAACACCCGTTGATCGAGCGGCGAGGAAGCCACGAAGTCGGCATAGGCCCGCTCCAGCACCGCCTTGCAACGGGCGGAGGCTTCGTCGCCCGGCAGATGCTCGAGATCTTCGCCGGCGAGATACTGGCCCATGCGCCGGAGGATGTGCAGCCGTGCGACGTTGAGCAGCTTCGGATCGTAGGCAACGCCGAGAAGCTCGAAGAACTCCTCGGCGGATCCGGCACTCTGCAGCCGGGCGACGATGTCGACGGGTTCGGTGACGGCGGATGTGCTCATCTCGGTCTCCTTGATCTGTTGTCGCCGCTCAGGCGCAGTTGGTGAGCGTCCGCTCGCGGACCTCGCGCCAAATCGCAATCAATGTCTCGTTGCCGACCGGGCCCTTGTGGGTGACTGCATAGCGGCGGACCTTGGCCAGGATACCCTGCGCCTCGTCCGCGGTCGCCGGCAGATCCAGCTTGGCGAGCGACGAGGTGATCGCCGATAGCCCAGAGTGCTTGCCGATGACAATGCGGTTGGAGCGGCCGAACAAATTCGGATCGAGCGACTGGTAGGTGCGCTGATCCTTGAGCAGGCCATCGACATGTATTCCCGATTCATGGGTGAAGACGTGCTCACCGACGATCGCCTTGTTGAGCGGAATGGTACGGGCGGCTGCGGTGGCAACAAGATCGGCAACGTTGCCGAGCTCCGACAGCACGATGCCAGTGTCGCGGCCATAGAGCTGCTTCAGCGCCACTGCGACCTCTTCGAGCGGCGCATTGCCGGCACGTTCGCCGAGGCCGATCACCGTCACCGAGGCATGGGTGGCACCGGCGCGGAGCGCGGCCAGCGTGTTGGCGGTGGCGAGGCCGAGGTCGTCATGACCGTGGAATTCGAGCTCGAGGTCGGTCGAGGCGCGAAGCGTCGCCAGCAGCGCATGGCTGGAGAATGGGTCGAGCACACTCAGCGTATCGGCGATCCGAAACCGGCGCGCGCCGGATGCCTTTGCGGTGGCGATCACCTCGGCGAGGAATTCGGGATCGGCTCGCGAGGAATCCTCACCGCCGACGGCGACGTCGAGGCCGCGGTCCCGAGCATAGCCGACCACGCGCTTGACGGTCTCGATCGCATTCGACCGCTTGCCACCGAGCTTGGCGGCGATCTGCACGTCCGACACCGGCACCGAGACATTGACCATCGCCACGCCGGCCTTCAGCGCGGCATCGACGTCCTCGGTGCGCATCCGGCACCAGGCAATCGTCGTCAGCGGCAAGCCGGCTTCGACGATGGCGCGGATCGCCGCGATCTCATCGGCGCCCATCGCGGGCGTCCCCGCCTCGATTTCCGGCACGCCGGCGCGCGCCAGCGCTCGGGCGATCGCAACCTTCTCGGCGGTGGAGAAGGCGACACCCGGCGCCTGCTCACCATCGCGCAGTGTGGTGTCGTTGAGCATGATCGGGGCGGGCTGAAAACCGCAAGACTGATCCGGCCGGACGATCTCAGACTTGATCTCAGACATGGGTTGTTCCTTGCGCACTTCCAGACGAATGGCCGACCGCCTGCGGAGCATCATCGACCCCGAACGGCGAGATCGCCCGCAGCTTGGCGACCACGGCGGGAACGACTTCCAGCGCGCGGTCGATGTCGGCGTCGGTGTTGTCGCGTGACAGCGAGAACCGCACGCCGCCGCGGACCGCGTCCTCGGCGACCTTCATGGCCAGCAGCACATGCGACGGCTCGAACGAGCCGGTCGCGCAGGCCGAACCCATCGAGGCGGCAATGCCGGCGCGATCCAGCAGCGTGATGATCGCCTCGCTGTCGATGAACGAGAACGCGATGTTCGATGTATTAGGCAGACGCTCGGCGCGGGCACCGACGGCAACGCAATGGCCGACCCGCGCCAGGATCTCGCGCTCGAGCCGATCGCGCAGACCACGCACCCGAATATCCTCGTCAGCCATCGCCCCAGCGGCAAGTTCGGCCGCAATGCCGAGGCCGACGATGCCCGGCACGTTCTCGGTGCCGGCGCGGCGGCCACGCTCCTGCTGGCCACCTTTGATCTGCGGCTTGAAGCGGATGCCGGCGCGGACATACAGCGCGCCGACGCCCTTCGGGCCGTGCAGCTTATGTCCGGACAGCGACAGCATGTCGATCATGGTCGACTGCAGATCGATCGGACACTTGCCGACCGCCTGCACCGCGTCGGTGTGAAACAGCGCGCCGACCTCCTTGGCAAGCTCGGCGAGATCGGCCACCGGCTGGATCACGCCGGTCTCATTATTGGCCCACATGATCGACGCAATCGCGACACGGTCGGACATCGCTTCGCGATAGGCCAGAATGTCGAGCCGGCCCTGACGATCGACCGGGATCAGGTGAACGCGGATGCCCTTGTTCTTTTCCAGCCAGGCGCACAGCGACAGCACCGCCGGATGTTCCACCGCCGAGATGATCACTTCGCGCCGACGCGGCGCCGCTTCGAGCGCGGACAGGATTGCGGCGTTGTTGCTCTCGGTACCACCCGAGGTGAAGATCAGCTCATGCGGCTGTGCGGCGCCGAGCAGCGCCTGGACGCGCTCGCGCGCTCGCTTGACGGCGAGCGCAGCATGGCCGCCGAGCCCATATTTCGACGATGGGTTGCCGTAGTACAGCGAGAAGTACGGCAGCATCGCTTCGACGACGCGCGGATCGGTCCGCGTCGTTGCATTGGCGTCGAGATAGACGATGTCTGCCGGCTCGCTCATGACACCGGCACCACACGTAGCGGCCGGCCGAACTTCTCGACCAGCTTGGCCTGGACGCCCGACAGCGTCACCGACGAGAGCTGGCATCCGACGCAATTGCCGGACAACCGGACATAGACAATGTTGCCATCGAGGCTGACGAACTCGCAGTCGCCGCCGTCGCGCTGCAGATGCGGACGCAGTTCTTCGACCGCCTCGGCGATCAGCGCCTCCTGCGGCGGCGCATCGACCAGTCCAGCCGGCGGCGTCGCCGGACGCGGCGCAGCTTTGGCAATCGGGCGCAGATGCGCAGGCGTTGCCTTGGCGGCAAAGATGTTGGCGGCCGGAGCCGGCGCGCCATGGGGCTTCAGCTCGGTGGCGCGCGGCGTCGCCGAGCCGATGCGGTAGGCGTCTTCGGCCGGGATCAGGCCGTCCTCGACCATCTCGGCGTTGACCCGCGCCAGCAGGGATTCGATCTGCTTGAAGCAGGTGCTGCAGCAGCCGGCGGCCTTGGTGTAGGCGGTCACGTCGTCCAGACTGGTCAGCCGGTTGAAGCGAATGGTGCGCTCGATCATCATCTGGCCGACGCCGAGGCACTTGCAGGCCGGCGGCGCATCAGCCTCGGCCACTGCGGCCTTGCCGCGAAACGAACCAATCGCCTGCTGCAGGGCCTCGAAAGTCATCACCGCGCAATACATCCGCTCACGCGGCAGGTCGCCCAGGTAGTCAGCAATCGCCGCGGCGCTGATGCCGCTGGCTTCGTCGATGGTCTTGCCGGTGATCATGTCGGTGAGCGCCGCAGAGGCGGCGATCGCCGAGCTACAGCCGAACGCTTGGAAGCGAGCCTGCGCGATCCGCCCGTCGTCGGGCTCGACCTTCAACATCAACTTGACGGCATCGCCCCAGCCGATGCTGCCGAACCGACCGACCGCATTGGCCTGCGGCAGCGGACCAGCGTTAGCGGAGGTAGAGAAGTGATGGTCGAACTTGCCGAGACCGAGCATGGCGCGCTCCTATGGTTGGCGCTGCGCTTAGCCGAACGACTTGCCGCAGCCGCACTTGGTGCCGGCATTGGGATTGTCGAAGGTGAAGCCCGAGCCCTCGAGGCTCTCGACGAAGTCGATGGTCATGCCGGACAGCAGCGGCTGCGAGTCGGGATCGATGAACACCTTGACGCCGCCGGCTTCGACCACCGCGTCATCGACCCGAGGTTCGGCATCGAGACCAATCAGATACTTGTAACCGGCACAGCCCCCCGCTTCGACCATGACGCGTAGCCCGGCGTCGAGCTTGCCGGCGCGCGACATCGCAGCCTTCACAGCGGTCCCGGCTTGTTCGGTGAGAATGATCATGATCGGCCTCCATCGGTTAGGTCCGACATGAACAAGTGCAACCGCTGTGCCAGCGGAGGCACAGCGGCAAGCTACTGATTTCGCGCGAAATTATCAGTACGCGACAATGTCGGAGGTCCGACATCGTCGCGAAGCCGACGGTTTCCGACAATGGATCGCAGGTTAGAGGCGAGCTACCCCGCTACGCAGCGCTAACCTCTCCCCGCGCGCGGGGAGAGGTCGGCCCGGCAAAGCCGGGCCGGGTGAGGGGTCGCTTCCGCGAGCCTGAGCATGCGAGCTGTATTCGCCGGACTACCAACGTCACTATTCGCACTCGGCCGTGTGGTGATGCCCCCTCATCCCACCCTTCTCCCCGCGCGCGGGGAGAAGGAGCTCGCTGTGCATGTGGCGATGCTTCCTGAATCTGACTTAAGCCACACCGGCCGCCCGCAGTTCGACCTCGCGGCGGCGGATCGCCATCCGGCTTTCGCCGCTCTCCTCGCCGAAGCATTCGGCGAAGTCGCCGCACTGCGAGCAGACGGGGGTGCTACACATCACCATACCGTCGTCTTCGCAGAGCTTGCGGTAGAAGAACCGCTTCCAGCGCATGTTGCGGGTGTTGTCGCGGGCCAGCGGCTCGAAATGCCGCATCAGCAGCCGGCTCAGCTCGGTACGGCTGCGCAGGCCGAGATCCTCCCACAGATGTTCCGGCTGCATCGCCCGCCGCGCCACCATCGCGGCGAGCCAACGGCCGACGTCACCGGAGGTCGAGCGATGCTTGAGCAGCAGGTCGCGGACCATCGCAGCTTCCTCGTCCTCGTCGTGCTCGCCGACTGCCAGCACTGACAAGAGGACCGAGACGTGCGGGAACCAGCCGACGATCAGCGCCGCAAAATCGTCGGCCGTCAGACCGCTGGACTCGGTGATCGAGCCGGGTTCGGTGACCGCAACCGACAGGATCGATGCCAGCACGTGACGATCGAACGCACGGTCGTCATCGATCTGGGCTTCGGCCGGGGTGCAGCCGGTCAAGGCCCGGTACACCACCGCCGGAGAGGACGCGAAGCTCGACGCCGTCACGCGCAGCGGCAGCGCCGCTGCCGTCGCACCTGCCGCCTGGATTCCCGCTGCGCCGAGCATGTCCGTCGCTCCCTTGTTTAGAGCCCGAGTTCGCTGGCCTTGACGTGGGTCTGGCACGCCTTCGGGCAGACCCGGACGCAAGCCGAGCAGCCGATGCAATTGCCGGCCGCGTCGAGCACCATCACCTTGCGGACGAATTCCTCGTCGTCATCATCGTCGTCGAGCGAGCAGGCGACCAGTTCGCCGTCCTCGTTGACGCCCATCAGATGCATCACGTCGCGCGAGCACACCTTGTGACAGCGGCCGCAGCCGATGCACTTCTTGTCGTCGATCGCGGTGAGATAAGTCGGTTCCCACGGCTTGCCGTCGCGGGTGGAGAAGATCGCCATGTTGTCGCTCCTCGCGCGGCCAATGGGCCGCGCAGTTCGGGCTGAGGCGTTCGGCCGCGATCAGGCGGCCTTCGCTTCCAGCTCCTTCAAAGCCTTCCGCGCAGCTTCAAGGGCCGCGTAGGCATCCTGGGTTTCCTGCGCCACCGTCATGATGGTCTGCCAATTAATCGGCAGCTCCTCGGACAGGTCGTGCAGGTTCATCTTCATCGTGGTCGCGCGGGCGGACAGTTTCTTGATCTCGGCCTTCAGCGTCTCGATGTCGGACATAACGATCTCGCTCTCGCTTCAGAGGTTGGCGACGTCGGGGTATTTGCGGATCATCTCGCTGCCGGCGGCGACCAGCTTGTCGCCCTCCTCGGCCAGCTTGCCGAGGTTGTCGAAGCCGAAGCGGTGGACGTCGCGCATGTGTTTGTTGATGACGATCAACCGCCCGGCGCTGAGGATCAGCCGGCCGAAGCCCTCGTGGTGCATCTTCATCATCGGCGACACCATGATCCTGGTCTCGCGTTCGATCGACAGGGCCACCGCGTTGTAGAACAGCTCGAGCCGCCACAGCGTCTCCGGATCCGGATCGCCCATGATCGGGATCTCGCGGCGCTTGGCCTTGTCGACGATGAACGGCTCCAGCAGCTTGAGATCGGACTTGCCTTCCCAGACACCGTGAGTGTCCTGGGCGCGGAGCTGCTTGACCAATTCCTTGACGAACAGCGAGTCGAGCGCGGCGTCGGGAGCAGTGGTGGCTTCGGTCATGTCAGGCCTCGTCGGCAAAATCGAACGTACGCTCTTCGCCCTTCATCAGTGCCTTGCGCAGCCACGGCGGCGGCACGCCGCGCAGCACGCCCTGCAGCTTGGTGATGAGGTCGGTGATCAGCTCCGGCTGTGCCAGCTTGAGCGGATGGACCTGGGCGGCGACGACACGCGCCGCGCCGGAGCCGCCGATCGCCGTGCAATACATGATGGCGCAATCGCGGATCGCGTCGATCTTGGCGACCAGCTTGTCCTCGTTTCCGTCTTCCTTCTCCTCGGCGAACTGCACCGCTTCGATGAAGCGATAATCGTCGGCGGTGATTTCGTAGATCGCGATGTTCCGGGCCCAGCCGAAATGCGCATCGACGCGCGCAAGGTCCTGGGTGGCAAAGGCGACTTTCATGCCGGTTCTCCTGAGTTGTGCATCGGTGCTCTGCTCCGCTCGACTACCGTCGTTGCTAATGAGCCTTAGCCGGCGCATCGGTCTGGTCCGGGCAAGCAGAGGCACTACGCCAGCTGTTCACGTCCGGCTCCTTGATGTTGGCGATGAACAAATTGCCGATCGCGAAGATCAGATCGCGGGTGCCGCGATAGCCGACTGCGACCTGATGCGCGGCACCAAGCCGGTCGAACATCGGCAGGCCCATCCGGAACAGCGGCACGCTCAGGCGCTCCGCGGCCTGACGGCCGTGCGAATGCGTCACCAATAGATCGCAATCTTCGGCACGGCGCTCGAGATCTTCGAGATCGCCGATCAGCACCTCGTCGCTTGGCACCTGCGCCAGGCTCGGCGACGTAGTGGTCGTCACCGCGGCGCTGACGGTACAGCCCATATCGGCGAGCCAGCCGCCGATATTCAGCAGCATGTCCGGCTCGGCGCCGATTGCGACGCTCTTGCCACCGAAATAGAAGTGGCCGTCGAGCATGGCGTCGACCAGTTGGCTGCGCTGCCGGCGATATTTCGGCGGCACCGGCCGGCCGCTGATCTTGGCCAACGTCGCCATCAGCTCATCGGCCGCCGCGAGCCCGGTGACCCGCGACAGCAGCGTGAACGGCACACCGGCCTTGGCTTCGAGCGCGGCTGCGGCTTTGCGCATCTGCTCGCCGAACGCCAGCGTGTGGCCCGCGCCGCCCATCGCGACGACTTCGGCCACCGAGACACCGCCATGCGTCGTCGGGGTGAAATCATCCGGCACATGCCCGTCGAGCGAGCCGGAGATATCCGGCAGGAAGGTCGGCACCAGGCCGAACGCCTCGATGATGTCGCGCAGCTCATCAATGTCGCCCGGCGTCAGATGGCTGCCGGCCAACACGTTGATCCTGTCGGCATCCGGCGCGGCGCCTTCAGCCGATGTCTCGACCAGGGTCTCGACGATCCGCGTCACCGTGGCAGCGAAGCCGTCTTCGAACGCGCCTTTGAAGTCGGGCGTCGACACCGGCACCAGCGCGACGTTCGCCAGTTCCGGATGATTGGCCCGCACCATCTTGATGTAGCCGTCGAGATCGTCGCCTTTGATCTCGGTGACGCCGGTGGTGCAGATCCCGATCACGTCGGGCTTGGTACGGCCGACGATGTTGACGATCGCCTGCTCGACGTTCTCAAAGCCGCCGAGCACGGTGGCGACTTCGCTCATCGCGGTGGTCTGCAGCGGGATCGACTCGCGGAAGTGGCGGACGAACAGCACCAGACCGAACGAGGTGCAGCCTTGGGAGCCGTGCAGCAGCGGCATGCAGTTGCGCAGGCCCATGAAGGCCAGCGCGGCGCCGAGCGGCTGACTCATCCGCAGCGGATTGACGGTGCAGGATTTGGTCGAGGTGACGATCTGTGCCATCGCAGCCTCCCTACGCCACTCGGGCCGAGCGCCCGAAGATCGCGCGCTGGCGATCGTCGGCGGCATTCGCGGCATCGGCGCGCTGTTCCCAGGTCACTTCGTCCCACGGCGGCGCGCTGCGCACCTGCGCCCAGATCGGATTGGACAGCGATTTGTCGATCTGCCGAACCATCTCGACGATGCCGACATAGCCGCAATACGCGTAGGTGCGCTCCTGGTTGATATCCATCCAGGGCATCCGCGCCTTCAAGGCGACGAACTGCGAGCGGCCGCCCGACAGCATGATGTCGGCCTGCGCATCTTTGAGCATCTTGTACATTTCGCGTGGGCGCAGATCGTCGATCTGGTGGACGTCCGGGCTCATCTCCTTGAGCCGCAGCTTGTCTTCCTTGGTCGACTTCTTGACGCTGGTGCCGACGATGGACAGCCCCGCTTCCTGCAGCGCCGCCACCACCGACCACGACTTTACGCCGCCGGTGATCAGCAGCACCTTCTTGCCTTCCAGCCGCGGGGTGTAGGCCTTGATCGCCGCCCAGGCCTTGGCCTCTTCGCGTGCGATCAGCGCCTCGGTGCGGGCCATCAGCTCGTCCGGCGCGCCGCGGGCGATCAGCAGCCGGGCAATCTGGCGAAGCGACTCGGAGGTGTCGCTGATGCCGTAGAACGAGCCTTCGAAATACGGGATGCCGTACCGCTCTTCCATCTTGCGCGCGACATTGATCATCGCGGTCGAGCACACCATCATGGCGGCGCGGGCGCGGTGCGATTGCGCCACTTCGTGATAGCGCGCATCGCCCGACAGGCACGACAGAATGCGGATCCCGAGTTCGTCGAGCAGCGGCTTCACCTGCCACAATTCGCCCGCGACGTTGTATTCGCCGATGATGTTGATGTCGTAGGGGGTCGTGAACTCCGGCTCCTGAGTGCCGATCACATAATCGAGAATCGCCTCGCCGGCGAGCTTGTTGCCGAGATTCTTCGGGCCGACGAAGCCGGGAGAGATGATCGGAACGCAGGGCTTGCCGAATTTCTCGGAGGCGACCTTGCAGACGGCGACGATGTCGTCGCCCATCATCGCCGGAACACAGGTCTGATACACGAACACGGCCGGCGGATCGTACTTCTCGATGATCTCGCGGATCGACCGAAACAGCCGCTTCTCGCCGCCGAAGATCACGTCGTTCTCGCCCATGTCGGTGGTGAAGCCGGTGCGATACAGCTTCGAGCCGGACGACTTGGTGCCGCGATTGTCCCAGGACGAGCCTTCGCAGGCGATCGGGCCGTGCACCAGGTGCGCGACGTCGACAATCGGCTGCAGCGCGATTTTGGCGCCGTCGAAGGCGCAGCCACCGGCTGCGCCCCCCGGCTGCAGCGGTTTGCTGCAGCCCTTCTTGCGTTGCTTGTCGGACTTGGCCTGATTGGCCGCACAGCCGGGCTCGTTGAAGACGTCTTGAATCTTGTCTGCGAGGCGGCTCATGCGGCGCTCCTGACGGTCAGGTGGTCCGAACGTTTGGCATCAGCGGATGATATCGAAGCTGACGTCGGTCTTGCCGGCAGTGTTGGTCGCCTTGTCCATTTCGTCGAAGATCTTGTCGAGGATCTTGACCAGGACGTTCATCGACCCCTGATAGCCCCACACCGGCGAGCGGTGGTGGTGGTGGCGGTCGAACACCGGGAAGCCGAGGCGGATCAGCGGGGTGCCCGTGTCGCGCTCGAGATACTTGCCGTAGGTGTTGCCGATCATGAAGTCCACCGGTTCAGTGAACAGCAGCGATCGCAGGTGCCACAGATCCTTGCCGGCGTAGACCTTGCAGCCCGCTCCGAACGGCGACGAGTCGAGCAGAGCCTGAACCTTGGCTTCCCAGGCCTTGTTGCCGTTGGTCGCCAGGATGTGGACCGGCTCGCCGCCGAGTTCGAGGATGAATTCGGCGAGGCCGTAGCAGAGGTCCGGATCGCCGTAGATCGCGAACTTCTTGCCGTGGATGTGGGCCGAGGAGTCACCGATGGCGTCAACCAGACGGCCGCGCTCCTTGGTCAGCGCTTCCGGGATCGCCTTGCCGGTGATCCGCGACACCGCCTGCAGGAAGCGATCAGTGCCGGCGATGCCGACCGGGTGGTTGAACGCGACCACTTCCTGGCCGTGATCGGCGATCGTCGCCAGGGTCTTCTCGGTGCAGAACTCCTGCATCGAGATCGTCGCCTTGGCGTGGACCGCGTTGGCGGCCTGCTCCAGCGTGGTACCGCCGTCGTACATCCGGAACTCACCGTCGGCCGGGGTATCCCAGACGTCGCTGTTGTCGCCGAAGATGGTGTAATCGACGCCCATCAGTTCAAAGATCCGCTTGATCTCGCGGATGTTGCCGACGGTGTAGCCGTCGAACCCACCGAGGAAGTTGATCGACTCGTTCGGCTTGCGCTCGAGCTTTTCCACGGTGCCGGACTTGCCGTCCCAGAAGTGCTCGACGATGCCCTTCATCGTGTTGTCGTAGCCGGTGATGTGGCTGCCGACGAACGCCGGGGTGTGGGCGTAGGTGACGTCGAATTCCTGCGGGACCGAGCCCTTTTCCTTGGCGTTCTTGATGAACGCATTGAGGTCGTCACCGATGACCTCGGCCATGCAGGTGGTCGAGACCGCGATCATCTTCGGCTTGTACAGCGCATAGGCGTTGGCCAGGCCGTCGATCATGTTGTTGAGGCCGCCGAACACCGCGGCGTCTTCGGTCATCGACGAGGAGACGCACGAGGTCGGCTCCTTGAAGTGGCGGGTGAAGTGGCTGCGGTAATAGGCGACGCAGCCCTGCGAGCCGTGCACGAACGGCAGCGTTTTCTCGAAGCCGACCGCGGCAAACACCGCACCGAGCGGCTGGCAGGCCTTGGCCGGGTTGATGACGAGAGCTTCGCGAGCGAAGTTCTTGTCCTGGTATTCCTTGGTCTTGGTCCAGTCCGCGACGCGCGTGACCTCGGCATCGCCAACATAGTTCTCGAAATTCTTCCGCTTGTTCTCCATCAACTCTTCGTACTGGGGCTCACGGAAGAGTTCGAAGTGATCGCGGATCTTCTCTGCGGTCTCGGTCATGGTGGTGTCTTTCCCAAGAATTCGGTGACACGGCGCTTCCGGCGGCTGACGCCGGAAGGCCGGGGTGTGATGGTTCAGCTCCGAGTCTTCAGCTCCAAGGCGCCTTGGTCAGTTTCCAGACCGGGGCATTGATCGCGATGTCCATGTCGCGGGCGAAGATGCCGAACCCGTCGTAGCCATGATACGGGCCCGAATAGTCCCAGGAGTGCATCTGGCGGAACGGAACGCCCATCTTCTGGAAGATGTACTTTTCCTTGACGCCCGAGCCGACCAGATCGGGACGCACCTTCTCGACGAACTTCTCGAATTCGTAGCCGGTGACGTCGTCGTAGATCAGCGTGCCGTCCTTCACGTAATGGGTGGTGCGCTGATAATCGTCGTTATGGCCAAATTCGTAGCCGGTTCCGACCACTTCCATGCCGAGATCTTCGTAGGCACCGATGACGTGGCGCGGACGCAGACCGCCGACATACAGCATCACCTTCTTGCCTTCGAGGCGCGGGCGATATTTGGCGATCACCGCTTCCATCTGCGGCTTGTACTTGGCGATGACGCGCTCGGCGCCTTCCTTGATCTTGTCGTCGAACTTCGACGCGATCTCGCGCAAGCTCGCTTCGATCTTGGTGGGACCGAAGAAGTTGTATTCCACCCACGGAATCCCGAACTTCTCTTCCATGTGCCGCGTGATGTAGTTCATCGAGCGGTAGCAGTGCAGGATGTTCAGCTTCGCCTTCGGGGTATTCTCCAGCTCGGCAATGGTGCCGTCGCCGGACCACTGCGCGATCACGCGGAGGCCCATCTCCTCGAGCAGGATGCGCGAGGCCCAGGCGTCGCCGCCGATATTGTAGTCGCCGATGATCGCGACGTCGTAGGGGGTCGACTGGAAGCCGGCATTCTTCTCGCCAGCCTTGTCGAACACCCAGTCACGGATCACGTCGTTGGCGATGTGGTGGCCGAGCGACTGCGACACGCCGCGGAAGCCTTCGCAGCGCACCGGGATGATCGGCTTGCCGTCATACTGCTTCGACTTGGCCTTCGAGACCGCCTCGATGTCGTCACCGATCAGACCGATCGGGCATTCCGACTGCACCGAGATGCCCTTGGAGAGCGGGAACAGCTCCTGGATCTCGTCGATGATCTTGCCGAGCTTCTTGTCACCTCCGAAAACGATGTCCTTCTCCTGGAAGTCGGAGGTGAACTGCATCGTGCCGAAGGTGTCGACGCCGGTGGTGCCCTTGTAATAGTTACGGCGCGAGCCCCAGGAATACTGGCCGCAGCCGACCGGGCCGTGGCTGATATGGACCATGTCCTTGATCGGGCCCCACACCACGCCCTTCGAGCCGGCGTAGGCGCAACCGCGGATCGTCATCACGCCGGGGATCGACTTGATGTTGGACTTGACCGAGCACTCCGCCTTTTCGGCGTCGTACGTATTGAGGTGCTTGGCGCGACGCTTGGCCGACTTGTCCGGATAGGCCTCCAGGACTTCGCCGATCAGCTTCTTGTTACGTTCCTTGATGTCCGCGGGGGATTCTGCGACTGCGGTGCTCATCGTTGTTCCTCGTATCTGGGGCCGCCGGAATGGCGGCCGGTCGCGCTAGGCGACCGGCCTGGCTGATGCGATCAGGCGGACGCGGCGGCCGCCTTGGCGGCTTCCTTGGCCTGCAGTTCGGCGAGCGCCTGCTCGTCGGTCTTCATGATGCCGAAGTCGAGCAGCATCTGTTCGAGCTCTTCCATGGTGATCGGGGTCGGGATGGTGCCCTTGCCGCCGTTGGCATGGACCTTCTCGGCCAGCGTCCGATACTCCTTGGCCTGCTGGCTGTCGGGCGCGTACTGGATCACGGTCTGGCGGCGCAGCTCGGCGTGTTGCACGATATTGTCGCGCGGCACGAAGTGGATCAGCTGCGAGTTCAACCGCTTGGCCAGCGCTTCGGCGAGATCGAGCTCGCGGTCGGTCTGGCGCTCGTTGCAGACCAGGCCGCCGAGGCGGACGCCGCCCGACGAGGCGTACTTCAGAATGCCCTTGGCGATGTTGTTGGCGGCATACAGCGCCATCATCTCGCCGGACATGACGATGTAGATTTCCTGGGCCTTGTTCTCGCGGATCGGCATCGCGAAGCCGCCGCAGACCACGTCGCCGAGCACGTCGTAGGAGACGTAGTCGACGTCCTCATAGGCGCCGTTCTCTTCGAGGAAGTTGATCGCGGTGATGACGCCGCGGCCGGCGCAACCGACGCCCGGCTCGGGACCACCGGCTTCGGTGCACTTGATGCCCTTGTAGCCGACCTTCATCACGTCTTCGAGTTCGAGGTCTTCCACCGAACCCGCTTCCGCGGCGAGGCTCAGCACCGTGTCCTGCATCTTGGTGTTGAGGATCAGACGGGTGGAGTCCGCCTTGGGGTCGCAGCCGACGATCAGGATCTTCTGACCCATCTCGACCAGCGCCGCGAGCGTGTTCTGCGAGGTGGTCGACTTGCCGATGCCGCCCTTGCCGTAGAATGCGATTTGCCGAAGTGCCATGTTTTCTCTCCGTTGACCTAATGCCGTTTGATCGATTTGCGCCGAGGCGCAGCCTTCTTCCGTTCAAAACCGTCGCACGGCTCAGATGCGGACGTTGCCCTTTGCAGTACCTGCTCGGCCAACCATCCCTCGCCTTGCTGATCCCTGTTTTGCAACGAGCGTGCCAAGCGTCGCCGGAGACGAAAAAGTGTGTGTTTTCGCGGAGATGTAGAATGTCCGGGCAGAATGTACGTAGATGTTTAGAATCCGACATCGCTGCCGAGCGGACGACATCCCAGGGGACGGCTGTTAGAAACGAAACAAACTGATACCGGCCGGGGAGCTAAGCGAGACTCTGTCGCAACTTGAGATCGACTTCGCTGCGTCATTGCGTGCGAAGCGACGCAATCCAAGGCCCGGTGCATGGGGATCCTGGATTGGGCTCCCCGCAATCACGAGGATAGCGAGTGCACGCATCGTCGTGCCCGGCCTTGTGCCGGGCATCCACGACTACGGCAGGGCTCCCGGAGCAAGAACGTGAATGGCCGGGACGAGCCCGGCCATGATGATCATTGAGGTTGGGAGAAACGAAAAAGTGTCTAAGCCGTCAGCGCCTGACTCTGCAGCAGTTCGCCGAGCGTGGCGACGAACTTCGTCAGCGGCCAATCGATGCGGGTGATCGCCTGTTCTTCGAGGAAGCGCTGCTCGTTGCGGGTCGGCGTGTCCGGAAGCACCGCCCAATGCCGGGCAGAGGACCGCTTCATAATCTGACGGGCAAAGACGCGATCGAGCTGGTTGTCGAACCGACAGCCCAGGAACAGGAAATGCCGGTCTTTGCGCTGGTCCTGCACTGTCAGCGGAATCGGTGTCTGAATGTCGATCTCGGTCAGGACTTCGACATAGTCGCTGTCGGACACCAGGAAATTCGCGGCCGGCACCACCGAGCCGATCGGCTGATACAGCATGGTGTTCCAGCCGAGCGCTTCGTCCGGCACCGGCGCATACAGCGGCATCTCGTCTTCGGCAACAATGCCGGGGGCCGGCTCGGCGATTTCGCTGCCGTCGGGCCGATAGTAATTCACCCAATGGCCGTGGTGTTCGCTCTGGCTGACGCCCTGTGCCATGCCCCAGTTCTCACGTCCGGCAAAGGCCTTTTGCGGCAGGTCGTCGTACCAGGCATGAACCAGCAGCGGCAGATCGGGCAGCGATGCCAGCATCCGATGCAGCTCGTTCGGCTGGGGCGAGGACCGGAACGCATCGGCCATCATCGTCGTCAGCGTCTTGCGGTGCTTGAAGTTCTCGATGTATTGCGCGGCGCCGGTGAGATTGTTGCGGACCTTGTGCGGCACCGTGGTCTTCGCAGTGAGCCGTGCCACCAGCTCGGCGGGCGAGGTCGGCACGCTGCTGGTCTCGCCGAGCGCGACGCAGGCGGAGCCGAGATAGGGGATGATCCGCCCGCGCACCAAGCCCGCGGCGATGTCGTCGAGTGCTTGTGCCGGCATCTTCCTGCTCCCCTGTCAGATTGTTCTTGCGGTCTTGTGATGCACCACCACCAGGCCGGTCGCGCGAGCCGCGTCGGTGGTGATGGTCCAGCAGTGATTTGATCCGTCGACCAGATAGACGCTGAATCGCGGATAATCGCGGAACGGCTGCTCCGCATAGATGTCGGATGCGTCGCACTGCGTCAGCGACAGACCGGGAAGTTCCTGTCGCACCGTCTTCAGCGCACCGGCCTCGGCCGCGTCGCCTCCGAGCAGCGCGTCGAGCCGGGCGAAATCGTCGGGCGACAGCGCCATGGTCAGAGCTTGCGCGCTTCGACGGTGATCGGCAGCGGGGTGTCCGCGGCCATCGCCGGCAGTTCGAGCTGCCAGCCATTGGCCAGCGTGACCTTACCGCCCCACAGCGCCGGATTCTCCATCTCGACGATCAGCTCCTCGAGGTCCTTCTTGGCGACATAAGCCGAGTGCCCGGTTGCGGTCTTGCGGATCATCACTTTCATCGAGGGTGGTCCTTTGCTTGGCCGCCGCGGCGACGGGTCAGAGTGCGGTGATTTCGTCTTCAAGGCAGCCGATCACCCGGTGCTCGGCGAATTCGACCAGATAGACCGGCCGATTGGTTTCGGTGTGCAGGCCGATCCGGACGATTTCGCCGGCATCGCCGCTCTTCACCAGCAGCGCGTCGTCCGGCTGATCCGGAAAGCTGCCGTCGTTGAATAGGTCGATCTCGGCGCGGACGCGCTGGCCCCATTGGTATCGCGGCTCGGGCGTCATCACACGGCCTCCTGGGTTTCGGCCTGAAAGGCTTCGACCGCGGCCAGCTCACGGCGCTTCATGCCGACGATGCGGCCCTGCGCCACGAAGTCGACGCCATAGATATAGAATTGCTGCAGGAAAGTGCCGATCGAAACGACGTAGCCTTCGTCGCCCTTCTTCACCAGCACCTCACCGATTTCCTTGCCCGGAAAGGTGCCGTCGTTACGGATGTTGAGCCGCGACCGGACCTTCTGGCCGTATTCAAACTCCGGCGGGCCGTCGAGCTCGACGATGTCGCTGTCACGCGCGATGTTCATGGCGAGGGCTCCGTTGCGGGTTTGAGCTGGGCAGGTTCGGTGAAGCCGCTGCGGCTACGCGCAAGTTCGCGCACCAGCGGATCGGGATCGTCGAGCAGCGGCGCCAGTTCGTAGGCGTCGACACGGCTGGCTACTTCGTAGCGAACCCGCCAATCGGCGTCGCCGAGCATCGCCAGCAACCGGCCCGGCGTCATCCGCCTGGCGGCTTCAAGACGAACTTCGCCGTCTTTATCCATCGCGATCTGCGCCAGCCATTCCGAGCCGATCCGCCGCGCTACTTCGCGGCGCACGCCAGGATCGGGATCGAGCACCAAGAGCGGCAGCAGGCCG
This sequence comes from Rhodopseudomonas palustris, assembly GCF_013415845.1. Classification (NCBI taxonomy): domain Bacteria; kingdom Pseudomonadati; phylum Pseudomonadota; class Alphaproteobacteria; order Hyphomicrobiales; family Nitrobacteraceae; genus Rhodopseudomonas; species Rhodopseudomonas palustris. Next base: position 5,070,970 of record NZ_CP058907.1, read on the forward strand.
GGCGAAGCCCGCCGCGCCACGATCTGGCGAACATAGTAGTCTTCGTCGCTCGCCATCGGTCGCAGCTCGTCGTCGCTGAGCACCGAGGCGACGCGGATCCGCACCTCGCGATGCGGGTCACCGCGCAGGCCGAGCAGATAGCGCTTGGGCAGCCGGCGTGCCGCGCTCCACCGCACCGTCTCGTCGGGATCCTGCAGCAGCTTCGGCAGCAGAAACACTGTGGCGTAGCCGGCCGCGACCGCGCGCGTTTCGAAATACGGATGGTCGAGATAGGAGTCAGCGAGCGCGCGATTCTGCTGGAAGAACCGCTCCAGCCGCCGCGCATAGCGGTCCTGGACACAAGCCTTCTTCAATTCGCACTGCCCGGCAGACAGCAGCTCGTGATGCGGGCACGACGCGCAATCGACCTCGTTGCCCTGCCAATCGCGGGCTTCGTCGATGTCAGTCGTCATCGTCCTGCCCTATCCGCCGCCACACATCGAGCAGCACGGCGGCGCCGACCTTGTCGGTCGGATCGAGCTCGAGCAGCTTTTCGACCGCCGCGTGACCTTCGTCGAGCTGGCCGAGCCGCATCTGCAAATACGCGTAGGCCTTCAGCGCGAACAGATAGAACCGCGGCAGCACCGCCGAGTAGCTGGAGAACTCGGCATCGCCGCGCCGCACCTTGCGCCAGTCGGATGCGAGGCCGTTGTCGCGGGCAGCCTTGCACAGGCAGGCCTGCGCCACTTCTAGCGCCTCGCCGAGGCGGCCCTTGTAGAAATAGAAACGGTACAACCCAATCAGCACTGCGGCGTGGTCGGGTGCCAGCAGATGAGCCTCGCGCAGATGTTGCTCCGCCAGCGCCTCGCTCTGATAGTCGCGCCCCGCCAATTCAAGATGCCGATGCGCATCCGCCGGCAGACCAGCGCCGAGCAGCGCCCCGGCCAATAGCGACTGCTCCGGGCCGGACATCGTCAGCTCGCTGTGCATCAGGTCGGGCATGGCTCACAGCTCCCGCAGCTGATGCAGACCGGCGGCCGGCTTGGGGCCGCTGTCGCTGGCGCACTGACAGTTCGATCCCTTCGGATCGTGGAACATGAAGCCGCTCGAGGTCGGCGTCTCCATGAAATCGATCACCACGCCTTCGAGCAGCTTCAAGCTCGATTCCGGCAGAAACAGCTTGTAGTCGCCGCGATCGACCACCGCGTCGCCGGTGTGCGGCGCGCCGGCGATATCGAACTGGGCCGACAGGCCAGAGCAGCCGCCGGCGCTGACCACCAGGCGGAAGCCACCGGTACCGCCGCTGAACCGCAGCATGCGACGGATGAATTTTTCGGCCGAGGGGGTGAAGCTCATATCCATCGGAATCGCCTCATGCTGCCTGGTAGCGCGGGACGGAATTGTCGATCACGCAGGTGCCGTCGACCGGGCACACCGCGACACATTGCGGCTCATCGTAGTGGCCGATGCACTCCGAGCACTTCGAAGGGTCGATCGCAAAAGTGCCGGCCTTTTCGAAGATCGCCACATTCGGGCACTGCGGCTCGCAGGCCGAGCAGCCGGTGCATTGCGAGGCGACGATCTTGTAGGCCATGGTCGTTCCCCTTCCGCGTCGTCCTAGGCCTCGGTGAACGCGCCCTGGCGGATCGTGGCATCGCCTCGCGCGACGTGGCGGATCTCCGACTTTCCGACGCGTTCCAGGTACTGCTTGAAATACGCGATCACCGACTGCTCGATGTATTCGAATGCGTAGGTCTCGACTGCCTCGATGCCGGCGCCGGCGAGCGAGTCCTTCGGGCACATGCCGATCTTGGCGACCAGAACGGCGGTGCAGTCATTCAGCGCCTTGAGGATCGGCTCGATACCGGTTTCGCTGGCGTAGCCGCCTTCGCAATACAGATCGACACGGCGGTGGCCGACAAACTTCGCACCGGCGGTCGACACCTCGTAGATCTGGAACTCGTGGGCGTGGCCGAAGTGCTCGTTGATAACGCCGCCGCCCTTGGTGGCGATCGCCACCTGGATCTTGATGGTCGCCGTCTCGTCGGCGAGCTTCTCCAGCTCGCGCTGCTTGGCGACTGCGATCGCGTCGCGCTCGGCCTCGACCTTGGCCTGGTAGGCCTGGCGCGCGGCGAGGTCGTATTCGACGTCCATCGCCATCACCTTTTCGGTGGTGAACTCGGCGCTGCGATCCTCGCCGAGCAGGCCGACCGCGTCGGCGCGGCACTGCCGGCAGTGCCGCATCATGTTCATCTCGCCTTCGCAGGCGTCCTGCAGCGCCTTCAGCTCCTGCGCGGTCGGGCCGCGCTGGCCCGACAGGCCGAACGCAGTGCCGTGCTCGGCTTCGGAAATCAGCGGCATGATGTTGTGCAGGAAGGCGCCGCGCGACTTCACCGCCTTGTTGACCTCGATCAGGTGCTCGTCGTTGATGCCCGGGATCATCACCGAGTTGACCTTCACCAGGATGCCGCGTGCGACCAGCATCTCCAGTCCGAGCAACTGCCGCTCGCTGAGGATCTTCGACGCCTCGACGCCGGTGTAACGGCGGTGATTGTAGAAGATCCACGGGTAGATCTTCGCGCCGACCTCCGGATCGACCATATTGATCGTGATGGTGACGTGATCGACCTTCATGGCGGCGATCTGCTCGACATAGTCGGGCAGCATCAGGCCGTTGGTCGACAGGCACAGCTTGATGTCGGGCGCGGTCTCGGTGACCAGCTCGAAGGTCTTGAAGGTCTTGGCCGGATTGGCAAGCGCATCACCCGGACCGGCGATGCCAAGTACGGTCATCTGCGGGATGGTCGAGGCTACTGCGACGACTTTGCGCGCGGCCTGCTCCGGGGTCAGCTTCTCGCTGACCACGCCGGGACGGGATTCATTGGCGCAATCGTATTTGCGATTGCAGTAATTGCACTGGATGTTGCACGCGGGCGCGACCGCGACGTGCATGCGGGCGAAGTGATGATGCGCCTGCTCGCTGTAGCAGGGATGATTCTTCACCTTCTCCCAGACTTCCGGCGGCAGATCGCTGGGGCCAGCGGCCGAGCCGCAGCCGGTCTTGCCGGCGCCGCTCTTGCTGCTGCAGCCCGATTGCGCCGCGCTCTTGCGCATCTCGTCGAACGACGTCGTTCCCAGCGCGCTGAAATCGTGCAGTTGCAGCAGCTTGCTCATATCCGGGCCTCGTTCGATCGCCGCACGACGGGCGGCTTGTCGGTGGGTGATGGTGCTGCAACCGAGCCGGCGAAGATCAGGAGCGATCCGCGGGCGCGGCGATCCATTGAAGACGGCGTCCGACGGTCAAGGCGTCGGCCGTCTTGCAAGATCACGCGTCAGGCCGGCACGCAGGTGTTGTCGACCGGGCAGACCGAGACGCACTGCGGCTTGTCGAACTGACCTTCGCACTCGGTGCACTTGGTCGCGTCGATCACATAGGTGCCGCGCTTCATGCTGATCGCAGCGTTCGGGCATTCGAATTCACACGCACCGCAGACGGTGCACTGGGAGGTAACAATCTTGTAGGCCATGGTCGGCTCCTGGTTCGCAGAGGGCTGCTGACCAGTTGTCTTTCAAGCCGCGTGCCAGATGCCTGATGATTGATTTTAAAGAGTTATTTCTCGCCCTGAGGGGCTGTGCCGGTGTAAGGCCCCCGACACTTGTCGCAAGTCTGACAGGCATCCTGACCCGTCATCGAACTTCGCAAGACACCACAATGATCTGCTTCGAAGCGCCCACAGACAGACAAGGCGCGGCGCCAGGGGGCGTCGCGCCTTGTCTGATGATTTCAAGCGAGAAGGGTCAGAAGTGCTTGAGCTCGATGTTGTGCTTCTTCAGCGCGTAGCCGATCTGGCGCGGCGTGAGGCCGAGAATGCGTGCGGCCTTCGCCTGCACCCACCCGGCTCGCTCCATGGCGTTGATCAGCCGCTCGCGCTCCGACATGTTCGATTCGTCGGATGGCATCTCGGAACGAACCGGCGCCGGCGCAAAATCATCCGCTGATGCGACCGGCTCGCGCGGATGGACGATTTCCACCGGCGCCTTGCGCGGCAGCACCTGCAGGGGGATTTCGGGGCGTGGGCGCTCAGGCGCGGGCTCGGCGTGGCCTTTCCACAGGATCGCCGACAGGCACTCGTCCTGATGACAGGCGAAATCGCTGTCGCGGATTTCCGGCCCCATCGCCAGGGTGGCGGTGCGGCGCACGCAGTTCTCCAGCTCGCGGACGTTGCCGGGGAACGAGCAGGCCTTCAGCAGATCCAGCGCGTGCGACTCGAAGGCCAGCTCGCGGCCGTTCTCCTTGTTGAAGTTCTTCAGGAATTCGCTCGCCAGAAGCGGGATGTCGCTGGGCCGGTCGCGCAGCGGCGGCAGGATCATCGGCACTACATTGATGCGGTAATACAGATCGGCGCGGAATTCCTTGCGCGCCACCGCCTCTTCCAGATTGCGGTTGGTCGCGGCGACGATGCGGACATTGACCTTGATGGTCTGGTTGCCGCCGACCCGTTCGAATTCCTGTTCCTGCAAGACGCGCAGCAGCTTGGCCTGGAACGACGCGGAGATCTCACCGATCTCGTCGAGGAACAGCGTGCCCTTGTCGGCGAGCTCGAACCGGCCCTTGCGCGAGGCGATCGCGCCGGTGAACGCGCCCTTCTCGTGCCCGAACAGCTCGGACTCCAGCACCGATTCCGGCAGCGCCGCGCAGTTGATCTTGATGAACGGGCCGTTGGCGCGCGCCGACAATTCGTGGATCGCTTTTGCGATCAGCTCCTTGCCGGTTCCCGACTCGCCGCGCAGCAACACGGGCGACTGCGACTTGGCGATGATGCTGACCTTGGCCAGCAGTTTGCGGATCGCCGGGCTCTCGCCGACGATGCCGTCGACCTTGACCCGCTTGCGCTCGCGCTCCGGCTTCAGCTCGGACAGTTCCTTCTGCAGCCGGTGGCTTTCCGCCATCAGCCGCTCGCGGTCGCGGGCGACGACGCGGTGCAGCTTCACGGTTTGGCCGATCAGATTGGCCACCATGGTGAGGAAGCGCACGTCGGCGTCCATCCGGAAGTGCGAACGGCCATCGCGGACGCGGTCGATACTCAGCGTCCCCACCACCCGCGAGTCGATCCGGATCGGCACGCCGATGAACGACACCCGGATTTCGTCGGTGGCGCCGAGCGCCATGGCATCGGCGGCGGTGAACATCGGATGGGCGGAGACGTTGTCGGCGACCAGCGGCACCGCGGTCGCGACGATCTGGTCGATCGCCTTCTGCGGCAGCCGGGCGCGATAGCGGTTGTCGCTGCCCTCATTCCAGCCGACCCCGACGGTAATATCGGGCACGCCGTCATCGGCGAGCAGCGACACCACGCCGTTGCGCATCTGCAAAAATGACTGCAGCAGGTTGACGACGTTGGCGAGGGTGATCTCCAACCGCGCCGGTGAGGTGAGGATTTTCGAGATCTCGAAAATGCCGGTGAGCGCGATGTCACTCAGCGGTATCGGAGGATGGGTCATCGAAGGCGACGGGTACTCGTTATCGACAAGGCGAATTTCGCGCTGAGCCATAGCTGGTCTCCATCGCTCCCGAGCCTTCCCCCGTCAGATCCGGAGCATTGGCGGATTGTGGATGAATTCCAACCAGATGTCGTGCTCATCTTGGCTGCATGACTGCGGAAGTTATGGCTAGCTCTGCTTAGTTCATTACCACTGGCAAAAATACTGATAATCAACTGATTACTACCCTAGCACCAGTCCGCCGCCGCTCCTGCATTGACGCAGCGCAAAACTGATCGACCAAAAGAACGGCAGCCAGCAGACGCCGCGTGTGATTGCCAATCAGCCGCAAACTAATTGCGAACTATTCGCTCAGGCTAGCACTCAGACGTGCTGACCGCCATTGATGTGGATTTCTTCGCCGGTGACATAGCTGGCCGCATCCGAGCACAGGAAGAACATCACCTTGGCGACTTCCTCAGGGGTTCCGATCCGGCGCATCGGAATCGTTGGCGCCAGCATTGCCTCGGTCTCGGGCGACAGGATGTCGGTCTTGATCTCACCCGGCGCGATCGCATTTACCCGGATGCCGTAGGGCGCGTAGTCATGCGCCATCTCACGGGTCAGGCAGGTCAGCGCCGCTTTCGAGGTGGCGTAGGCGCTGCCGGCGAACGGATGCACGCGCGAGCCGACGATCGAGGTGACGTTGACGATCGAGCCCTGGCCGGCGCGCAGTTCGTCGAACAGCCCCTGCGCCAGCATCACCGGTGCCAGCAGGTTGACGTGGAACACGCTCATCCAGGTGCCGACCGGCGTGTTCAACGAGGTCAGCCGTTCGCCCTCGGCGCTCTTGGGGGAGATCGCCGCATTGTTGATCAGGGCGTTCAATGGGCCGCCGCCGAGCTTCTCTTTCAGTTCGTCGATCGCCCGGGGCACCGCGCGATGGTCGGCGAGTTCGACCGCGACGTGATTCTCGAGGCCGGTCGCCCACGGACAGCGGTCGTCGGCGAACGGCTGCCGCGAGCAGGTAATGATGCGCCAGCCGGCGTCGGAGAACAGCTTGCCGGTGGCATGGCCGATACCGCGCGACGCGCCGGTCAGGACCAGCGTCTTTTGCTTGCCGACGCGCGCCTCGCGCTGATCATTGTGAAACGGACAGGCGCCGCCTGTGGCCGACGGCATTCCGGCCGGCATACCAGGAGGCATCTCTGCGGGGCGCCCGGCAGGGGGCGAAGCGGGCGCGGGTTCGGGCCGCTCTGCGTGCAGTGGTTCAGGGTGCACGGGACGGTCTCCATCGGTTTCGTTGCAAGTGAACTTGCATGAACCGGGCCAACCGCTACGACGTTCGATTTAGGCCGACAAACCACACCTAGTTGCCAGCCGATGTCATTACAGCGACACCGCTCGCGCCGCACAACCCGACACAACGTTGGCTTTCCGACATCAAAACCCGCCACCCATTACCACTAACAGCGCCTGCTCGGTCTGGTCCGGCTCTTGCTTAAACAGGCTTCGGACACTGAACACAGCGTGGTGGTGATGACGCAGCCTCTCCAACTCAGCGCCGGCGGCTTCGCGGTCGTGCTCGGGACTAATGAGATCGCCTCCGCCGTCGCTGTGCATCTGCACCGCGCCGGCTGCTGTGTGGTGATGTCGCACGATCCGTTTCCGCCGGTGATCCGCCGCAAGATGGCGTTTCACGATGCGCTGTATGGCGACGAAGTCACGGTCGAAGGCGTGCGTGGCGAGCGGGTCGATCACGCCACCCAGATTTTCAAGGCGCTGCGCCGCCACGACAACGTGCTGGTGACCTGGCTGGCGCTGCCGGACCTGCTGCCGATCAGCACGGTCGACGTGCTGATCGATGCGCGGATGCAGAAGCACCGGGTGACGCCGGACCTGCGCGGGCTCGCGCGCGTCAGCGTCGGCCTCGGGCCCGGCTTCTCGACCGCGGTGAACTGCGACGTTGCGATCGAAACCCGTCCCGGCCGCAGCGGCCTGATCGTCGGCTCCGGCTGGACCGATGCGGCCGACGGCGTCGCCAGCCCGCTCGGCGGCGTCGGAGCCGAGCGCTTCCAATATTCGCAGGCCAGCGGCCGATGGCGGACCGCGGTCGAAATCGGCAGCCGTGTCTTCAGCGGCTATCCGATCGGTCACCTCGGCGGCGTTCCGGTGCGGGCGCCGTGCGACGGCATCCTGCGCGGCGTCGTGCGCGACGGCCAGGACGTGCCGCAGGGCGTCAAGCTGCTGGAGGTGGATTCCCGCGGCCGCCATGCGCAGTGGACCGGGATCGACGATCGCGGCCGGGGCATCGCCAAGGCGGTGCTGCGCGCCGTGCAGCCGCAGACCGAAATTCGCCCGAGCTACGCGGCGCAGCCGATCGCGGTGTTCTAGGCGGGCGACGGCCTGCCGCTCGCCATCGCCAGGATGGCTTTCCTACATTGACTGACGCCTCATCCCGATGCCCGGCTTTGCCAGGCTCCTCAGGATGAGGACTTCGGACGCTTGGCAAAGGCCAAATCCGCTTCAATCAATCGATGAAGCGCTCTAGGCCGAGCGACCCAGAGCGCAGCACTGGACTGCGCTCATCGACGCCGGCACTAGCCGGCGCCGAGGGCGACGGCGACGTTGTAGGTGATCAGGCTGGCGATATAGGCGAGCACGAACATGTAGACGAAGGTGACGCCCATCCAGCGCCAGCTTCCGGTCTCGCGCTTGATCACCGCCAGCGTCGAGGCGCATTGCGGCGCGAACACGAACCAGGCCAGCAGCGACAGCGCGGTGGCCAGGCTCCACTTCGAAGCCAGCACCAGGCCGATCTGCTCGGCCGCTTCCTTGCCGCCCTCGATCGCATAGACGGTGCCGAGCGCCGCGACCGCGACCTCGCGCGCCGCCATGCCGGGGATCAGCGCCACCGCGATCTGCCAGTTGAAGCCGAGCGGCGCCAGCACCGGCTCGACCGCGTGGCCGATGATCGAGGCCAGGCTGTAGTCGATCGCCGGCTCGGTCGCGCCGATCGGCGGCCGCGGGAACGAAGCCAGGAACCAGATCAGCACCATCATCGAGAAGATGGTGGTACCGGCGCGCTGCAGGAACATCTTGGCACGGATATAGATGCCGATGGCCACGCTCTGCAGCCGCGGCAGTTTGTAGTCCGGCAGTTCGAGCATGAACGGCGCCGGCTCGTAGTCGCGCCACATGAAGAACTTGACCAGCGCCGACACCGTCAGGGCGCTGACGATGCCCGCGGTGTAGAGGCCGAACATCACCAGCCCCTGCAGATTGATCCAGCCGAACACGTCCTTGGCCGGCACGAAGGCCGAGATGATCAGCGTATAGACCGGGATGCGCGCCGAGCAGGTCATCAGCGGCGCGATCAGGATGGTGGTGAGGCGGTCGCGGCGGTTGTCGATCACGCGCGTCGCCATGATTCCGGGGATCGCGCAGGCAAAGCTCGAAAGCAGCGGAATGAAGGCACGGCCGTGCAGACCGGCGCCGCCCATGATGCGATCCATCAGGAACGCGGCGCGCGCCATGTAGCCGAGGTCTTCCAGCAGCAGGATGAACAGGAAGATGATGATGATCTGCGGCAGGAACACGAGGACGCTGCCGACGCCGGAGATCACGCCGTTCTGCAGGAAACTCTGCAGCAGCCCCTCGGGCAAGTTGGCCTGGACGAAGGCGCCGAGGGCTTCGAAGCCACCGGAGATCAGCTCCATGATCGGCTGCGCCCAGGAGAACACCGCCTGGAACATCACGAACAGGATCAGGATCAGGATCAGCAGGCCGGCGACGGGATGCAGCACCACCCGGTCGATCTGAGCCGTCAGGGTGTGGGGCCGCGCCGGCAGGCTGACGCAATCGGCGATGATGCGGTCGGCCTCGCGTTGCAGGGCGCGCAGCTCGCTGGTGGACAGCGGCCGCCAATTGGTGTCGGTCGCGGGCGCCGGCGCCCGGGCGGCGAATTCATCGGTCCGCTTCAGCAGCTCCGCGGTGCCGCCCTTGCGGACCGCGATAGACGTCACCACCGGAATACCAAGCTGCGCCGACAGCTTCTCGACATCGACCGTGACGCCACGGCGCATTGCGATGTCGTACATGTTCAGCACGAGCATCAGCGGACGGCCGGTCCCCTTCAATTCCAGCATCAGCCGGAAGGTCAGCCGCAGGTTTGTCGAGTCGGCGACACACAGCACCAGATCCGGCACCGGCTCGCCCGACTTGCGGCCGAGCACCACATCGCGGGTGATCTCTTCGTCGGGGCTGCGGCCGCGCAGCGAATAGGTGCCCGGCAGATCGACCAGACTGACGACACGGCCGGCCGGCGTGGTGAACAGGCCGGTCTTGCGCTCGACGGTCACGCCCGGGTAGTTCGCCACCTTCTGGCGGCTACCCGTCAGCGCGTTGAACAGGGAGGTCTTGCCGCTATTGGGTGTTCCAACCAGGGCAAGGTTGAACGGGTGAGAATCGATCGAGCTCATCGCGCAATCGCCAAATCAAGAAGCTGCAATCTGCGCGTCACATCAACACGACGGCCATCGCCTCGCGGCGGCGGACCGCGATGGTGATGTTGTCGACCCGGACCGCGATCGGATCCCGGCCGATGATACCCTCGTGCAACACTTCGACCTTGGCCCCCTCGACGAAGCCGAGCTCGATCAGCCGGCTTTCCAATTCGATCGGCTGCAACGACGACGCCCCGCGGTGCGGATCGATCGCCTGGACGACGCCGCGATAGCCGCGTCGCGCGTTCCCCAGCAGGATCGGCTGGTGATGGCTGTGGCCGTTGTGATGGGGGATTTGGGTCATTACTCGTTCTTCCAATCGGCGCCGCGAAGGTCAAGAGATTCAAGCCGGCGCCATCGGGAGTTTAGAACGATTGTAACAGGCGCTATCAATTCTCAATCTAACAAAAGAGCCCTGCCAAATGGTTTGATTTGGCACAAAACTGCGGACGGCTTCGGCCAGATTCAATCTAAGAGCGAACGTGCAAACCGCATGCCTCGTCTGACCGCACCTCGGATCATCACGCAGCCGCGATCCGTAAACCATGGAGCGTGATCGGCGGCGGGAGACCGTCTCCCGTTAAGGCTTCGGCCAACGCTGCGGCGGATACTGGGCACAGGATCGGGAACATGTCCCGATCACCGCCTCTGACCGGATCGCGCCATGGCCGCCAAGACCTCCAAAGCGAAACGACGCAAGCCGGCCGCTGCGGCGGGCGGCGCGTGGCTCACGATGCTGGCTCAGAACCTGACCAACATGGCGATCGTGACCGCATCGTCGGGTTCGGTGCTGCTCTGCCTGCTGATCGCCAAGCGTTTCGCCTGAGAGCGATTCCGCTCTATTGGAATCAGAGCCGCGCTTTGGCGGACTCACCACAGACAGAACCTCACGATGGGGACGCGCGCAGCGCCGTCTCGAACCCTCCCCCTAAAACGTCGATGCCCGGTACGAGGCCGGGCATGACGCGGAGTTGAAGGGGGAAAAACGGCGCGGCGATCAGGCTGCGCGGACCGTATCGAGGAACCGGGTGACCTCGATCTTCAGCCGGCTGGATTCCTGTGACAGCGACTGCGCCGCCGACAGCACTTGAGCCGAGGCCGAACCGGTCTCGGTCGCGCCGCGCTGCACGTCGGTGATGTTCGCCGACACCTGCTGGGTGCCATGCGCCGCCTGCTGCACGTTGCGGGAGATTTCCTGAGTAGCGGCGCCCTGCTCCTCGACCGCGGCAGCGATCGCCGACGAAATCTCCGACATCCGCCCGATGGTCTGCCCGATCTCGCGGATCGCATTGACCGACTCGTTGGTCGCCGACTGGATTCCCGAAATGTGCTGGCCGATTTCGCCGGTGGCTTTCGCAGTCTGCTCGGCCAGCGCCTTGACCTCGGCGGCCACCACCGCGAAGCCGCGACCGGCCTCACCGGCGCGCGCCGCCTCGATCGTGGCGTTGAGCGCCAACAGGTTGGTCTGGCCCGCAATGGTGTTGATCAGTTCGACGACGTCGCCGATCCGGCTGGCCGCTTCCGACAAATCACCGACGCTGGCGTTGGTCTTGCGGGCCTGATCCACCGCCTCCGAGGCGATCCGCGACGACTCCTGGACCTGACGGCTGATCTCGGTGATCGACGACGACATCTCCTCGGTCGCGGAAGCGACCGACTGGACATTGGTGGAAGCTTCTTCGGACGCCGCCGCGACCGACGTCGCCAGCTCCTGGGAGCGATCGGCTGTCGAGGTCAGCGTGCCGGCCGATGCCTCCAGCTCGGTGGAGGCCGACGACACCGTCTCGACGATCTCGCTGATCGCGGCTTCGAACTGCCTTGTGGCCGCGTCGACCCGGTGGCCGCGCGCGATCTTTTCCTCGGCCTCGCGCGCCGCGGCCTGATCGGCCTCGCGCTTGGCGATCAGCGCTTCCTTGAAGATCTGCAGCGAATCCGCCATCGCGCCGATTTCGGTCGACTCGCCGCGATGCGGCACCTCGGCAGCGAGGTTACCCTGGCCCAGCGCCTGCATCGGCGCGATGATCGACGCGATGCCGCGGCTGATGTCGCGGATCACCAGATAGCTGGCGATGAACCCGAACGCGATCGTCAGCACCAGAATGGTGACGACGATCATCACCGCCGAGCTATAAGTCGCTTCCGCCAAAGCGGTCGACTCATCAGCACCCTTCTTGTTCAGATCGACATCCTTCTGCAGGACGGCATCGACCCGGCTTCCGATCGGCCCCAGCGTCTTTGTCAGGTACTCGCCCAGCTCGGCAGTGGACTGACCGACACTCTTTTGCGACATCTCCACTGCCTTCTTGGCACCGTCGAGATAGACGTTCAGCTCCTTGCTGAACTGTTCGTACAGCGCCTTTTCTTCAGGCGTGGTAATCATCTTTTGGTAGCTGTCGAGCTGCTTGTTGATGACCTCTTCGACGCCGGCGATTCGCTTTGCGGCCGTCGCCTTGCCTTCCGCCGTTGTCTCCATCGCGTGGGCTCGCAGCGTCACCCGATACATCGCCAGGGTCGTGCGGATGTCACCAAGCACGCGCACGCTCGGCAGCCAGTTGGTGGCGATATCGACCGTCGAGTCGTTCAGGGTCCGCATCTTGAGCAGGCCCAGCCCACCGATCCCCGACATGGCCACGAGAAGCAGCGCCACGAGCGCGATGATCTTGGTACGAATCGAAAGTCTGGACAACATCGGCATCTACTCGTCTGATGGAAGACCAAATATCAGGAATTGGTACATTACCGCACAGCCACTCGGCGCAGCCGGGGGTCGGCGATCCAATTCTGGAACCAAGGTGCAGCTTGCAGGTTGAGGTGGCGTTAAACTACGACCTCGTAGAACTACCAGACCGGAAGAACTACTCGCTTCGGAAGTCCGGCTCCGGCGCTCGTTCATCAAACTCGTCAGGACCGGCTGACCCGGCCACTCATGATTTGCTCGCAGTTTCTGTTCCAAAACGTGGATGCCCGGGCCGAGCCCGGGCACGAGATCGTTGCGAGTAGCGGCTTAGCCGCTGCGTACCCCGCTGACGGCAGGGGCCCGAGCGGTTAGGCAGCCCGCACGGTGTCGAGGAATTTGGTGACCTCGACCTTCAGCCGGTTGCTGTCCTGCGACAGCGACTGCGCGGCGGAGAGCACCTGCGACGAGGCGGAGCCGGTCTCGGTGGCGCCGCGCTGTACGTCGGTGATGTTCGACGACACCTGCTGGGTGCCGTGCGCCGCCTGCTGCACGTTGCGGGAGATTTCCTGCGTGGCGGCGCCCTGCTCTTCCACCGCCGAAGCGATCGTCGAGGCGATCTCCGACATCCGGCCGATGGTCTGGCCGATCTCCTTGATGGCTTCGACCGATTGGCCGGTCGCGGTCTGAATGCCGGTGATGTGCTGGCTGATTTCACCGGTGGCTTTGGCGGTCTGTTCCGCCAGCGCCTTCACTTCGGCCGCCACCACCGCAAAGCCCCGCCCCGCCTCGCCGGCACGCGCCGCTTCGATCGTGGCGTTCAGCGCCAGCAGGTTGGTTTGGCCGGCAATGGTGTTGATCAGTTCGACCACGTCGCCGATCCGCGCCGCAGCATGCGACAGATCGCTGACGCTTTCGTTGGTCCGACGGGCCTGATCGACCGCATCGTTGGCGATGCGTGCCGATTCCTGCACCTGCCGGCTGATCTCGGTGATCGACGAGGTCATCTCTTCGGTCGCCGACGCCACCGACTGGACGTTGGTGGAGGCTTCCTCGGAAGCCGCCGCCACCGACGTCGCCAGTTCCTGGGCACGCTCGGCGGTCGAGGTCAGGGTGCTGGCCGAAGCTTCGAGCTCCGTGGAGGCCGACGACACGGTATCGACGATCTCGCCGATGGCGTGTTCGAACTGCCGGGTCGCGCTGTCGACCCGCTGGGCGCGCGCGATCTTCTCCTCGGCCTCCTTGGCAGCCGCGGCGTCGGCATCGCGCTTGGCGATCAGCGCCTCCTTGAAGACCTGCAGCGCATCCGCCATCCGGCCGATTTCGGTCGGCTCGCCGCGATGCGGCACCTCCGCCGCCAGATTACCCTTCCCGAGGTCCTGCATCGGCGAAATGATCGATGCGATCGCGCTGATGATGTCCCGGATCACCAGCACGCTCATGGCGATGCCGAGCGCAAAGGCGATCGCGAGAATCGTGACGACCAGGCCAAAGCCGAAGCTGTAGGTGGTATCAGCAGTCTCGGTCGAGGTCTGCGCCCCCTTGTTGTTGAGGTCGATGTCGCGCTGCAGCGTGTCATCCATCCGGGTCGCGATCGGGACCAGGTTCTTCTTCGCATAGTCCCAGGCCGACGCGGGAAACTGGCCAACGCTGCTGCGCGAGATCTCAAGGGCCTTTACGACGGCGGCTTTGTAGTCGATCCACCCCTTGGCAAAGTCCTCGTACAAAGCCCGCTCCTCTGGAGAGGTCACCAGCTTCTCGTAGTCCTTGAGGGCCTTATCCAGCGACACCTGGGTCGAAGACATCCGTTTGTCGGCGCCATCCTTGCCTTCTGCGGTGAGATCCAGGATGTGATCGCGCAGGGCGCCACGGTAGCTCAGCACGTAGGCGCGCATCTCGCCGAGAACCCGCACGCTCGGCAGCCAGTTGGTCGCGATATCCGTCGACGCGGCATTGAGCGACCGCATCTCGACCACCGCCAGCGCGCCGAGACCCGACAGGGCAATCAGCAGGGCGGCGACCAGCGCAGTAATCTTGGTACGTATGGTGATCTTGGCGAACATCGACATCATCCTGTGAGAAAGACATGGCGCGCGCCGTCATCTGACGATAGCCCGGCATCGAACCGGACTCACCATCACTGACTCAGCCGAGACTGCGCCCCTGCACCGCCGCCACTGTGAGTTTCACTCGCTTGCGAGTTCCTTAATTCAGCACCGCGTACGATTACGTACGTTGCCGACGCCACGAACTAACAAGCCGAGAACTACGTGCGCGGATGATGATGTGCCGGCGGGCCCCCGACCCAGCGCAGCAGGTGCTTGCTGAGCCAGCTCTGGTGAACCTCGTGGGATTCCGAGGTTGGCACCGCCTTGACGGCAGCTTCAGGGTCGTCCGCGATGTGGGAGTGCGGCTCCGGCTCGTCTTCAGGATGGGGATGGGCCGCCGCGGCGGCCGCGCGGGCGAGCTGCTCGCGAACCAATTCGCCAGCCAGATATTCCGCGAGCGCCAGCGGCGGCATCATGCCGAGTTCCTCGGTCCGCTTGCGGCCGGCGGCCGTCACCGTGATCAGCCGGTTGTCGATGATCACGAACACGCTCGGGTAGTACACGCCGTTGACGGCGATCTGAAACTGGTACGGACCAGACCGACTGTGCGTCATCTGAGTTCTCCGACGTCAGGGCCTCCGCCGAATTTGAGCGAACGCCAACGCGAACTGACCTGTGACCACACCCCAGCATTGCACGACGCTCAGGAAACGCAAGCTACCACTCCCCAATCGGCGCGGAGCGTTTCTTTTCCGTTGCGGCTTTTGCTGACGTTGAGATCAACTGATCGGAGAATGCGGCGGGCCGTCAGATGGTCCTCGAACAACTACCAGGTCCAAAGCAAACGGCCCGCGCCGAAGCGCGGGCCGTCAGTCGTGTGCGGTGCGAGAAGCTTACGCCGCCTGCGGCTTCAGCTTGGCGCGCCAGTTCGGATACAGCTTGTCGGCGTCCTGCGGGAAGCTCTCGAACGCGCGGGCGAATTCGCGGTGATCCTTGGCGAACTCGACCGGATCGGCGCCCTGCTTCCAGCACTGTTCGGCCTGACGCAGCGACTTGGCACCGGCCGCGCCGCCGTCGACGTGACCGAACGCACCGCCGCCCGCCGTCATGATCAGGTTGGAGTGGCCGAGGTTGTCGAAGAAGCCCGGCATCCGCAGCGCGTTCATGCCGCCGGAGATGATCGGCGTGGTCGGGTTGAGGCCGAGCCACTCCTGGTGGAAGTACGGACCGTCGGCCGAATCCTCGGTGATCATGTAGGCGATCGCGCGGTCGGCGGCTTCGCCTTCCATCTTGCCGAAGCCCATGGTGCCGGTGTGGATGCCCGAGGCGCCCTGCAGACGCGCCATCTTCGACAGCACGAAGGCGGTGTAGCCGCGCTTGGACTGCGGCGAGGTCACCGCACCGTGGCCGGCGCGATGGTAGTGCAGGTACTGCTTCGGGAACGCACGGCGGGCGGTGGTGACCGCAGCCGGGCCGGCAACGTAGCCGTCGACCAGGAACGCGATGTGGTCGGCGTTGTCGGCGAAGGTCTCGAGGATGAATTCACCGCGCGCCAGCATCTCGTAGTGATCGTCGGCGGTGATGTTGAACGAGAACAGCTTGGCTTCGCCGGTCTTGTCCTGCGCACGGCGCATCGCGTCGGCGACGGCCCGCACCGTGTCCTTGAACGGCGCGAACACCTGGTTGCCCTGCGGCTCGTCGTTCTTGATGAAGTCGCCGCCCAGCCAGAAATCGTAGCAGGCATTGGCGAACGGCTGCGGGCGCAGGCCGAGCTTCGGCTTGATGATGGTGCCGACGATAAAGCCGCCGTTGACCACCGGGCGGCCGAGCACGCGCCACAGATCCCGAATCGTCGTCGACGGGCCGTCGAACAGCTTCAAGTAAGCCGGCGGGACATAGAAGTCGTACATCTTGGCGTATTCGACGTCGCCCATGCCCTGGTTGTTGCCGATCGTCAGGGTCAGGAACGAGGCGATCATGGCACGGCCGTCGATCACGTTGCGATCGAACAGCTCGATCGGGTACGCGATCTTCATCAGGCCCTTGGCCTCGTCGATCTCGTACACCAGCGCGTCGACGCCGCGGGTGAAGTCGTCGGTGGTGGAGACTTCGACGTTGGTGCCGGTCGAGGATTCGGCGGCGAAGTGCGCGGCGGTCTGGATGAAGTTACCGAAGCCGGCCTTCGGCTTCATGATGTAGGCGCACAGCACGTGCCGTCCGCCCGCGATCAGCTCGCTCTCTTTGAGGTTGAGGTTGGCGTAGCGGTTCGACTGGTCCATGGTGATCTCCTGCAATGCGAGGCGCGGCGGCCCGCTGGCCGCCGCGAATTGAAAGCGGTTACTCCGCGGCGCGGGCGACCTGGCCGATCTGCGGATCGAGCGCGCCGGACTTGTAGCGCTTGGCCATCTCCGCCATCGGCACGACCTTGATCTTCGAGGCATTGCCGGCGGTGCCGAATTGCTCGAAGCGCAGCTTGCAGATGTCGCGCATCGCATCCATCGCGGGCTTCAGGAACTTGCGCGGATCGAACTCCGCCTTGTTCTGGGTGGCGACTTTCCGGAACACGCCGGTCATCGCCAGACGGCAGTCGGTGTCGATATTGACCTTGCGGACGCCGTGCTTGATGCCACGCACGATTTCCTCGACCGGCACGCCGAAGGTCTGCGGCATCGCGCCGCCGAACTCGTTGAAGATGTCCTGCAGATCCTGCGGCACCGACGACGAGCCGTGCATCACGAGGTGGGTATTCGGCAGGCGGCGGTGGATCTCTTCGACCACCTTCATAGCCAGCACGTCGCCGTCGGGCTTGCGGCTGAACTTGTAGGCGCCGTGCGAGGTGCCCATCGCGATCGCCAGCGCGTCGACCTTGGTGGCGCGCACGAACTCGACCGCCTGATCCGGATCGGTCAGCAGCTGTTCGCGGCTGACCTTGCCCTCGACGCCGTGGCCGTCTTCCTGCTCGCCGCCGCCGTGCTCCAGCGAGCCGAGCACGCCGAGCTCACCTTCCACCGAGGCGCCGACCCAATGCGCCATGTCGACGACGCGGCGGGTGATGTCGACGTTGTACTGATAATCGGCGGCGGTCTTGGCGTCGGCCTTGAGCGAGCCGTCCATCATCACCGAGGTGAAGCCGTAGCGGATCGCGGTGGCGCAGGTGGCTTCGTCGTTGCCGTGGTCCTGATGCATACACAGCGGGATGTCCGGATACATTTCGGCCAGCGCGTCGATCATCTTCGCCAGCATGATGTCGTTGGCGTAGGAGCGGGCGCCGCGCGACGCCTGGATGATCACCGGCGCGTCGACCAGCGCCGCCGCCTCCATGATCGCGAGGCCCTGCTCCATGTTGTTGATGTTGAACGCGGGCACGCCGTAGCCGTGCTCGGCGGCGTGATCCAGCAATTGCCTCAGAGTGATGCGCGCCATGATGTCTCCTCAGATACTATCCGTATGACGACAACCGTCGTCGTGTTGTTCGAAATCGGGCTCAGTGCTTACCGCGGGCGATCGCGCCCTTGGCGGCGTCCACCACCGCTTCCGCGGTGATGCCGAACTTCTGGTACAGGATCGGCGCCGGCGCCGAGGCACCGAACCCGGTCATGCCGACGAACGCGCCGGTATCGCCGATCCAGCGGTGCCAATCGGTGTCGCGCGCCGCTTCGATGCCGACACGCGGCGCGGTGCCGAGCACGCTGGCGCGGTAGGCGTCGTCCTGTTCGGCGAACAGTTCGAAGCACGGGGCCGACACCACCGCCGCCTTGATGCCTGCGGCTTCCAGCTTGCAGGCCGCATCCAGCGCCAGCGACACTTCCGAGCCGGTGGCGATCAGGGTGACGTCACGCTGGCCCGGATCGACCACGACGTAAGCGCCGCGCGCCACCGGGTTGCCGGAGACGCCGTTCGGCCGCGGCAGCGGCGGCAGGCCCTGACGCGACAACGCCAGCACCGACGGACGCGAGGTCTGCTTCAGCGCGCAGTCCCAGGCCTGCGCGGTTTCGATCGCGTCGGCCGGGCGGAACACCAGGACGTTCGGGATCGCGCGGAGCGAGGCGACGTGCTCGACCGGCTGATGGGTCGGACCGTCTTCGCCGAGGCCGATCGAGTCGTGGGTCATCACGTGGATGACGCGCACGCCCATCAGCGCCGCAAGGCGGATCGCCGGACGGCTGTAGTCGGCGAACACCAGGAAGGTGCCGCCGAACGGCACGAAGCCGCCGTGCAGCGCGATGCCGTTCATCGCCGCCGCCATGCCGAATTCGCGGATGCCGTAGTGCAGGTAGGACCCGCCGAACGCGCCCGGCTTGACCGACGCGGTGCCCTTGGCATGCGTCAGGTTGGAGTGCGTCAGGTCGGCCGAGCCGCCGAGGATGTTCGGCGACGCCGGCACGATGGCGTCGATGGTGAGCTGCGACGCCTGACGGGTGGCGATGGTCGGCTTGTCGGCGTCGAACTTGGCGATCAGGCCCTGCAGCGCGCCTTCGTAGTCCGCCGACAGCTTTCCGGCGAGCGCATCGGTGAAGCCGGTGCGGGTCGCAGCATCGGCCGCCGCCAGCCGCTGATTCCAGGCCTCGTGCGCCGCCTTGCCGCGGCCGCCGGATTCCCGCCAGCGAGCCAGGATCCCTTCCGGAATCTCGAACGGCGGATACGGCCAGTTCAGCGCAGCGCGGGTCTTCTCGACCTCCTCGGCGCCGAGCGGTGCACCATGCGCCTTCTCGGTGCCGGCGACCTTCGGCGAGCCGAAGCCGATCGTGGTACGGCAGGCGATCAGCGACGGACGGTCGCTGTTCTTGGCCTGCTCGATCGCCGCCGCGACCGCTTCCGGATCATGACCGTCGACGCGGGTGGTGGCCCAGCCGGACGCGGCGAAGCGCGCGAGCTGATCGTCCGAGCACGACAGCGAGGTGTCGCCGTCGATCGAGATGTGGTTGTCGTCCCACAGCACGATCAGCTTGTTGAGCTTGAGGTGGCCGGCCAGCGAGATCGCCTCGTGGCTGACGCCTTCCATCAGACAGCCGTCGCCGGCGATGACGTAGGTGTGGTGATCGACCAGTGCGTCGCCGTAGCGCGCATTCATCATGCGTTCGGCAAGCGCCATGCCGACCGAGGTCGCAAGCCCCTGACCGAGCGGGCCGGTGGTGGTCTCGACGCCCTGGGTGTGGCCGTATTCCGGATGGCCCGGGGTCTTCGAACCCCACTGCCGGAACGACTTCAGCTGATCGATCGTCACTTCCGGATAGCCGGTCAGATGCAGCAGCGCGTACAGCAGCATCGAGCCGTGGCCGGCCGACAGCACGAACCGGTCGCGGTCGGCCCAGGCCGGATCGGCCGGATCGAACTTCAGGAAGCGGGTGAACAGCACGGTGGCTACGTCGGCCATGCCCATCGGCATGCCCGGGTGGCCGGACTTCGCCTTCTCGACACCGTCGATAGCGAGAAAGCGGATCGCATTCGCCATGTCGCGATGCGTGACCTTGTCGTGGATGTCGCGTGCGGGAACGTTCAAACCGGCCTCCCCAGATTCTTCCAAATGTTGGGCATTACTTCATGCTTCGTTTGCGGTCGATCAGCTGCATGATCAACGGCGTCAGGATGAGCTGCATCGCCAGGTCGAGCTTGGCGCCGTGGATCACGATCGAGTTGGCGCGCGACATGAAGCTGCCTTGGATCATCGACAGCAGATACGCAAAGTCGATGCCGCGCGGGTTCTTGAAGCGGATCACCACCATCGATTCATCGGCGGTGGGAATCCAGCGCGCGATGAACGGGTTCGAGGTGTCGACGGTCGGCACCCGCTGGAAGTTGATGTCGGTCTCGGCGAACTGCGGCACGATGTAGTGCACGTAGTCCGGCATCCGGCGCAGGATGGTGTCGGTCACCGCCTCGGTCGAATAGCCGCGCGCCGCACGGTCGCGATGCAGCTTCTGAATCCATTCGAGGTTGATCACCGGCACGACGCCGATCTTGAGGTCGGCGTGCTGCGCGACGTTGACCTTCTCGGTGATCACCGCGCCGTGCAGACCTTCGTAGAACAGCAGATCCGAATTCGCCGGCAGATCCTGCCACTGGGTGAAGTTGCCGGGCGGTACGCCGTGCAGCGCGGCTTCCTCGTCGTCGTGGACGTAGTGACGGGTGCGACCGATGCCGGTCTCGGCGTAGCTCCGGAAGGTCTGCTCCAGCTCCTCGAACAGGTTGGTCTCAGGGCTGAAATGGCTGAAGTGGCGATTACCGCGCTCGGCTTCCTCCGCCATCTTGTTGCGCATGTCGACGCGATTGTAGCGGTGGAACGCGTCGCCCTCGATGAACGCGGCGTTGACGTTCTCGCGGCGGAAGATCTGCTCGAACGTCTTCTTCACGGAGGTGGTGCCGGCGCCGGAGGAGCCGGTGATGGAGATGATCGGATGCTTACGGGACATGAGGAGTTACTTCCAATTCCAACCGGGAGAGACGACGTCAGACGCGGAACAGGCCGCGGCGGGCGAACAGCGGCGCCGAACGCGAGGCCGCACTCGGATCGGTGTGCAGCAGTTCGATGCGCTTGACCTTGTCGATCGACCCCATGATCAGCGGCGACCGCTGGTGGATCGTCTTGGCGGTGAGATCGAGCACCCGCTCGCGCCCGGTCGAAGCGGCGCCACCGGCCTGCTCCATCACGAACGACATCGGATGGGTTTCGTAGAGCAGCCGCAGCCGGCCGTTGCCGTAGCCCGGGCGGTTGTCGCCGGGGTACAGGAACACGCCGCCACGGGTGAGGATCCGATACACCTCGGCCACCAGCGAGCCGATCCAGCGCATATTGAAATCCTTGGCGCGCGGGCCGTCGGCGCCGGCGATGCACTCGTCGACGAAGTCGCGGATCGGTTGCTCCCAATGGCGATGGTTGGAGGCGTTGACGGCATATTCGGCGGTGTCGGCCGGCACCTTCACGCGCTCGCGGATCAGCCGGTAAACCTTGGCCTTGCGGTCGAGCGTGAAGATGTTGACGCCGTCACCGAGCGTCAGCACCAGCGAGGTCTGCGGCCCATACACCACGAAGCCCGCCGCGATCTGGCAGGAGCCGGCCGCAGTGAACGGCTTCACGCCCGGCTGGTTCGGGATGATCGAGAAGATCGTCCCCACCGTCATGTTGGTGTCGATGTTGGACGAGCCGTCGAGCGGATCGTAGGCGATCGAAATCGGCGCGTTCGGATCGCCGTCGAGCAGGGTGTCGGATTCTTCCGACGCCAGCGCGGCGTAGGGCACATCCTTCAGCGACTTGACGATGATCTGCTCGGCCTTGACGTCGAGATCCTTCTGCACGTCGCCATCGGCATTGCTGCCACCGTGCGCGGCGCCGGTGATGCCGGCGAGAGCCCCCTGCCCGATCAGTTCAGAGATTTCGATCGATCCCGCGGCGATCGCGCCGACCGCGGCGGCGACAGCTTTTTTCTGCGGATCGACCGCATACGAATCCAAAAGAACTGAGAGCGTTTGGCCCTGATCCATGATGACTCCCCCACAACGCAGCGCGACCAAATGGTTCCGCGAGCTCCGTTGCGCGGAGCTTGTGAGCCGATCGGTCACATAAGAGAAATTGCATTTTCCTTGGTACCACCAAAGGAATTTTTATATGAAGCACCGCAGCCCTGTATTTTCTTACCGGAAAACGGCGGCGCGGCGCGCATTCTGCACAATTAGTCGAAGACCGCCGTGATTTAGATCAGAAGACACGGCCCCAGATCGGGGTGATTTGGCCCCGATCGGTCGGAGAGTCGACACTCTTATACTTTAGCAGCGCCGCGTATCCACACCCTGCGGGTCTTTGCCGCTGCAGAGGCCAGCCAAGATGCTGCAGCGCGACGTCCCTTGAGCTTCCGTCGCATTTTTGGGACATAGGAAAACTGAACCAAAACAGATGGTTGAGCGACCGGAGCGATGCTCGCGACGGCGCCGCCGTCGTTCAAAGGGGGAGACGGTATGAGCGAAGCGGTGATGGCCGGCGCGGAGGCGTTCGCGTTCGACGGCGGCAAAACGGGCGTGCTGCTGGTGCATGGATTTACCGGCAGCCCACAGAGCATGCGCTATCTCGGAGAACGGCTCGGCGAGCGCGGCTATTCCATTATCGGCCCGCGGCTGCCCGGACACGGCGTCTCGCCGGCCGCAATGGCCAAGACTACCGCCAACGACTGGGTCGACTGCGCCGAGGACGCGCTGCTGGAGCTGTCGGCCAAATGCGACAAGACCTTCGTGGCCGGACTGTCGATGGGCGGCACGCTGTCGCTGTATCTGGCCGCCTCGCATCCGGACAAGGTCGCAGGCGTGATCCCGATCAACGCTGCTGTTCAGATCGACTCGCCCGATCTCGCCGGGCTGGCTTACGCCCGCGGCCTGCCGGAATTCGTCCCCGGCATCGGCTCTGACATGGTCGACACCACCACCAAGGAGCTGGCCTACGACCAAGTGCCGGTGACCTGCGTCAAGCAGGTGATGGGGCTGGCCGCCACCGCCCGCGCGCTGCTGCCGAGGATCAAATGCCCGACCTTGGTGATCAACTCGCGCGTCGACCACGTGCTGTCGCCGGCCAATGCGACCGTGATCGCCAACCACGTCGGCTCCAGCCGGATCGAAACGCTGTGGCTGGACAATTCCTACCACGTCGCCACGATCGACAACGACAAGGACCTGATCGCTTCTGCGATCGACAGTTTCGTGACGCGGAACCTGTGATCCACAGCGGCAGCGGCGCACCCGCTGCCGCAATCGCACGCGGCGAACTGTGCGGCCCATGTCTGCGCTGAGTGCTCCGAAAACCAGTCGCTCCGCTCGTCCTTGCAAGGAGCGGAGCAACCAAGCCCTTACTTCACACCGCCATGGCCGAGCGCCATACCAATGGTGCGGGCGGCTTCCATGACGTGGACGGAGTATTCCTTGATCTGCTTGCGCTTGACGCGGATGTCCGGGCCGGACATCCCGATTGCGCCGATCAATTCGCCGGAACGGCCGATGATCGCGCAGGCGCAGGCGGCGATGCCTTCGCGCCACTCGCCGTGCAGCACTGACGCATAGCCCTGCGACCGGATGGTGCGGATGTCTTCGCGCAGCTCCTCGAGCGTGGTGCGGGTCGAATCCGTATAGCGCTTCAGGTGCGGGCGAAGGATTTCCAGATAATCGTCGGGCATCTGCGCCAGCATCGCCTTGCCGGTCGCGACCGTGAACGCCGGCGCGCGCATACCGACGCTGGTGTGGGCGCGGATGTGATGGGCGCTTTCGATCTTGTCGACATACAGAACTTCGGTGCCGTCGAGCACCGACAGGTGGACGGTCTCGCCGGTGATCTCGGCCAGCCTGGTCATCGCCGGCCGCGCGACCCGAACCAGATCCATGCGCTGGATGACGTGATGGCCAAGCTCCCACAGCTTGGTGGTCAGCTCATAGGTGCTGTGCGGCGGAATCTGGCGGACGTAGCCCTGTGACTGCAACGTCGCCAGCAGCCGGTGCACGTTGCTCTTGGTGAACTTCAGCTCGTTGGCGAGGTCCGTGACCCCGCGCGGTTGATCGCTGAGCGCAAGGGTCTCGAGCAGTCGAAGTCCCTTGATGAAGGCTTTGTCCATTCAGGCGGCCGGGCAATATCTCTTTGTTGAAATAGCGACCGGCAGTCGTAACTGCCGGTCGAAGTTTGCGACGCGCCGGCTTACTGGGCCAGCATCGCGTTCAGCTTTTCTTGTCCGTATTCTTCATTGGTGGAATTCCCCGCCGGCGACGGAGCACCCCAGAAGTCCGGGCTCCACTCGATCGCCTTGGCGACGTTCTCGGGATTGTTTGCCCAGTACCGCGCGATATTCTTATCCGTCGCCGCGTCGAACACGACCTTCGACGGCAGCGCCACCGGGAAGGTGGATGTCAGTTGCGCGGCGCGCTTCGGATCAAGACGCCAAGACAGCAGCTTCAGGGCATTGTCGTAGTTCGGCGCGCCTTTTGGAATCGAGAAAAAGTCGTAATAGACGAAGCCCTGGTTGAAGGTGAGGTCGATCGGCGCGCCTTCCAGCGCCAGCTTGCTCATCGAACCGGTATAAGCCAGGCACATGTCGGCTTCACCATCGAGAATGAGCTGCGGCGGCTGCGCGGCGGTGGTCCACCACTTCACCACGTGCGGCTTGATCTCCTTGAGCTTCTTGAGCGCCCGATCCATGTCGATCGGATACAGCTTGTCCTTGGTGACGCCGTCGGCCATCAGCGCCGCTTCGAAGGTGAAGCGCGGCCACGCCGGCATGCAACGGCGTCCCGGGAACTTCTTCACGTCCCAGAAATCGGCCCAAGTCTGCGGGGCCTTGTCGCCCTTGAACTTGTCCTTGTTGTAGACGAGGCCGACGCCGATCACTTGCAGCGCGACGCCCTTCTTGCGCTTCAGATTGTCCGGCATCGCCGCCAGGGTCTTGTGCGCGGACTCCGACAGCTTCGAATAGTCGATGTCGGCCAGGCAGCAATCGCCAAGCAGCTTGGTTTCCTGGTCAAAGATGAAGGTCAGGTCCCACTGCGCCTTGCCGGCTTCGGCCTGCGCCTTGATGCGCGGACCGCTGCGGGCTTCCTGCACGGTGACGACCTTGATGCCGGTTTCCTTCTCGAACGGGTCGTACATCACCTTGCGCAGCGCATCGCCGTAGCCGCCGCCCGGATCCTGCATGATCACGACATTGCTCTGGGCTGCGGCGGTCCCCGCCCCCAGTGCGATGAATGCCGCCGAAGCCAAGGCCGGCAGTCTGAAGCGTTTCAGTCCCAACATCGTGCGTCTTCCTCGTGGTTTGATCGTTTGTCGTCAGTTCGCTTTTTGCGAGGTCGCCAGGACCGGCCGGGCAAGAAACAGTCCTCCCACGACCAGCAGAACTTCGAGCGTGGAGACCACCGCCAGCACCGGATTAAGCCGGTAGTTGATGTCGCCCCACAGCATCAGCGGCAGAGTCTTGAGCTGCGCGCTCGACAGGAACAGGGTCAGCACCAGCTCGTCGAACGAATGCAGGAAAGCGAAGAAGGTCGCGGCTGCGAGGCCCGGCGCAATCGCCGGCAGCGTCACCAGCCGGAGCACGGTCAGCGACGATGCACCATGCACAGCCGCGGCCTGTTCGAGCCGCTTGTCGACGCCCTGCAGCGCCGCCGCCAGGATCACCACCACGATCGGCAGGCCGCCGATGGCGTGGGCCGCAGCGAGGCCGAACACCGAGCCGATCAGATCGAATTTCAGGAACAGGGTGTAGAGCGACAGGCCGAGCACTACCGGCGGCACGATGATCGGGCTGACCAGCAGCAGCATGATGGCGGACTTGCCGCGGATGTTGCCGCGGACGATGCCGAGCGCCGCGCAGGTGCCGAGACCGACAGCGATCGCGGCCGACACCAAAGCGATCAGCGCCGAGGTCCAGAACGCCCGCATCCAGTTGGTGTCGGAGAAGAACTGCTCGTACCAACGCAGCGAGAAGCCCGGCGGCGGGAAGGTCAGATAGCTGGCGCTGCTGAACGAGATCACCATCACCACGACGATGGGGAGGATCAGCACGGCGACGACGACACCGCCCATCACCCGCACCGTCCAGGTACCGACGCCGGCCGGCAGCAGTCCGAGCAGGCGCAGCAGCGGCCAGCCGATCGTGTCGGCAAGGCTGCTGCCGATCGAGCGGCGCGTCGGATCATCGGCAGCCGTGCTCGTCGTGCTCGCCGCATTCGACTCGGTCAGCTTGCGACCGCCCCAGATGAATTCGAGGCCGAGGAAACGTCCGGCGATCGCCACCACCGCCAGGGTAATCAGCAGCAGCACCACGCCGAGCGCCTGCAGGAAGCCTTCCGACGTCACCGAATCCGCCTGCTGGGTGATGTGCATGGCGAACATCTGGTCGCCCGGCCCGCCGAGCAGCGTCGGTGTAATGAAGAAGCCGATCGCCGCAACGAACACCAGCAGGAAGCCGGCGCCGATGCCGGGCAGCGTCAGCGGCAACAGCACGCGCCAGAACACGGCGATCGGGCCGGCACCGGAGGCGAGCGCGGCGCGGGTCAGGCCGGGGTCGAGCCGTGACACGCTGGAATAGATCGTCAGCACCATCAGCGGCAGCAGCACCGCGGTCATGCCGAGCAGCACGGTGCCGCGATGAAACAACAATTGCACCGGCTCGCCCAGAATGCCGATCGCCACCAGCAGCTTATTGACCGGCCCGGTGCGGCCGAGGAGCACCATCCAGGCGTAGGTGCGGATCAGGATGGCAATGAAGTATGGCAGCACGATCGCGGTGGCGATCAGCGCCCGGGTGAGACCCTGGGTACGATGGATCAGAAGCGCGGTGGGATAGCCGAACAGCAGGCACAGGAACGCCACCGTGACCGAGATCTGCATGGTCCGGACCAGCGATTCCCAGTACAGCGGCACCGCGAAGACGCGCTGGAAGTAAGTCAGCCAGCTCGGACCGCTGATGCTGATCCGGATCAGATCGATCAGCGGCAGCAGATAAATGAAGCCCAGAAACGCCACCGCCGGCAGCAGCAGCAGCGCCGGGTTCTTCAGCTTCATCGCCAGACTGGAGGCCGGCTGCCGCGGCTCGTCGGTCAGCGAGAGCGTCGTCATGCCAGCACCCAGCAGTCTTCCGGACCCCAGCCGACATGCAGTCGGTCGCCGACATTCGGCAACGGCCGCTTGGCGCTGTCGGGGCAGCGTACAAGCAGCGTCTCGCCGCTTTCCATCTGCGCTTCGATACGCAGTGTCTCACCGAGGAAGATCGCCGAGGTCACGGTCACCGGCGTCGAGTTCGCGGTCGGCTCGTCCGCAATCGCGACCCGCTCGGGCCGTACCAGCACGGTGACGCGACCGACGTCGATGGCGTCGCGGCTCTCGGCGTCGAACACGTAGCCGGACCGGTTCTTGAGCGTCACCGTGGTGCCGCGCTTCTGCATGATCTCCGCTTCGATCAGATTGCTCTCACCGACGAACGAGGCCACGAAGCGATTGGCGGGGTGACGGTAGATGTCGAGCGGACGGCCGATCTGCACGATCTTGCCGGCATCCAGCACAGCAATGCGATCGCTCATGGTCAGCGCTTCGCCCTGGTCATGGGTGACGAACAGGATGGTGCTGCCGATGGTCTGGTGCAGGTCGCGAATTTCGATCTGGATCGACTCGCGCAGGCGGCGGTCGAGCGCGCTAAGCGGCTCATCCATCAGCACGACCTTCGGCCGCATCACGATCGCGCGTGCGATGGCGACGCGCTGCTGCTGGCCGCCCGACATTTCCGACGGCGATTTGTTGGCATGGGCCGACAGCCGCATGATCTCCAGCGTCTCGGCGACGCGGCGCGCCGTGGTGGCGCGGTCGACGCCCGCCATGCGCAGCGGGAACGCGACGTTCTGCGTCACCGTCATGTTGGGAAACAGCGCGTAGCTCTGAAACACCATGCCGAAGCCGCGCTTGTGCGTCGGCACGTTGTGCACCGGCTTGCCGTCGACCAGGATTTCGCCGCCGTCGAGGGTCTGGAAGCCGGCGAGCAGATTGAGCAGCGTAGTCTTGCCGCTGCCCGACGGGCCGAGCAGCGTGATGAATTCGCCGGGCTCGATATCGAGATTGATCCGGTCGACCGCGTGAAACTGACCGTAGCGCTTTTCTGCTTCGCGCACCGCGATGCTGGAGCCGATGACCTGCCGCTCTTGTGCGGCCTGCGATCCTGCTCCTCGCGCGCCGAAACCTCCTGCGCGCAGAGCCACTGGCTCGGCCATCGTCCCCTCCTTGATCATTCCCGACTTCGTCGTTCTATATTATGAAACGCTATTCCAATTATTCTTGGCGGCCGTCCTCGCCTTGTCAAGTCGGGGAACGCGCTGTGCGACGCGGTGGCGCGAGCCGAGCCGGCATGCAGATGCGCCGCAGCGCCGTGCAGCAGTATGATCGGCATTGACAGGGGCTCGGCTGCGCGACTAATTTTATTTGGAAAGACGTTCTACAATATAGAACGCACATTCGGGAGGCTGATCGTGGCGAGCGATCTTCGCGGACTGGCGAAGTATGTGGAGCCGGGAATCCGGCTGGCGGTGCCGGTCGACTATGCCGGCGTCTCGATGGCGATGACGCGCCCGATCATCGAGCGCAAGGCCGGCAATCTCCATCTCATCTGCGTGCCGACCGGCGGTCTTCAGGTCGATCAACTGATCGGCTCGGGCCTGGTCCGCACCGTCGAGACCAGCGCGGTCACGCTCGGCGAGGCCGGCGGCGCGCCGCGGTTCAACGCAGCCGTCAAGGACGGTTCGATCAAGCTGATGGACGCCACCTGCCCGGCGATTCACGCCGGCCTGATGGCGGCGCAGAAGGGCAGCCCGTTCATGCCGATGCGCGGACTGATCGGTAGCGACATCCTACGTCACCGCAAGGATTGGCGCGTGATCGACAATCCGCTGGCGGACGGCGGCGACCCGGTGGTGCTGATCCCGGCGATCAAGCCGGACGTGACGATCTTCCACGCCCCGATGGCTGACCGCTTCGGCAATGTCTGGGTCGGGCGTCGCCGCGAACTCGCCGCGATGGCCTATGCGTCGGCGACGACGCTGGTGACCGTCGAGCGGATCGTCGAGGAAAGCCTGCTCGCCAACGAGATCACCGCGGCCGGCGTGCTGCCGGCGATCTACGTCACTGAAGTCGCGCTCGCGCCGAAGGGCGCCTGGCCCTACGGGCTGTGGGGCGAATACCAGACCGACACGCAGGAACTCGTCCGCTACGCCCGCGCGGCGCGGACTGCCGAAGGCTTTGCCGACTACATGGCGACGACGCAGATGGAGCCCGCCTGATGACCGATATTCATCCGCGCGAGATCCTGATCTGCACCATCGCCAAATTGCTCGACGGCGTCCGCCACGTCGCAGTCGGCGCTTCCTCGCCGATCCCTGCCTCGGGCGCGATGCTGCTGCGGGCGCTGAAGCAGAAGGCCGGCGAGACCGGACCGAGAATCTCGATCCTCGGATCGGTGGAGCACAACTTCTTCACCAACGGCTCGGCTGAGTTGTTCGACTGCGCCGGCCAGGGCCGCATCGATGCGTTCTTCCTCGGCGGCGGTCAGATCGACGGCCAGGGCAATATCAACCTGGTCGGCACCGGCGACTATCCGCAGACGCAGGTGCGCTGGCCGGGCTCGTTCGGATCGGCCTATCTGTACTACGTCGTGCCGCGCGTGATCCTGTTCCGCGAGGAGCACACCCCGCGCGCGATGGTCGAGAAGGTGGATTTCATCAGCGCGCCCGGCCTCAGTGACGAAGGCGTCTATCGCCCCGGCGGCCCGATCGCGCTGCTGACCAGCAAGGCGCTGTTCCGTTTCGACAAGGACCGCCGCGGCTTCGAACTCGAGAGCGTGCATCCCGGCTACGACCTCGCCGCCATCAAGGAGGCGACTGGCTTCAAGTTCGCGCATGACGATGTGCCGGCGCAGACTGCACTCCCCGATCCGCAGGTCCTGAAGCTGCTGCGCGAGCGCGTGTACGACGAAGTGGCCGAGACCTATCCGGACTTCGCCGCCCAGATGCGGCGCGAGATCGCCCAGCCGCTGCCGCGTGCGTCCTAAGCCGACCGGCCACAATCCCACGGAGACGGCGCGTGAGTGAGATCAAGCGAATCCCGCACTGCAGCCATTGGGGCGCCTATACGCTGCTGGTGCAGGACGGGAGCATCGTCGGCGTCGAGCCGTTCGCGCACGATCCCGCCCCGTCACCGATCATTCACTCGGTGCCGGAGTGGGCCAATCCCAAGCGCCGGGTACCGAGCCCGCTGGTACGCGCTGGCTGGCTGGAGAAACGAGAGCACAGCGACCGGCGCAAGCGCGGCGCCGAGAAGTTCGTTCCCGTCAGCTGGGACGAAGCGACCACGCTGGTCGCGGATGAAATCCGCCGCGTCTCGACCACCTACGGCAACGCCTCGATCTTCGCCGGCTCCTATGGCTGGACCAATTCGGGCCGGCTGCATCACGCCTCATCGCTTTTGAAGCGGATGCTGAATCTGGTCGGCGGCTTCACCCGACACGTCGACACCTATTCGATCGCTGCTGGTCCCGTGATCCTGCGCCACACGCTCGGCAGCTCCGATGCCTGCGACGGCCGCGCCAATACGCTCGACACCATCGCCGAACACACCGAGACGCTTGTGGTGTTCGGCGCGCTGTCGCCGCGCACCGCGCAGACAGAAGCCGGCGGCATCGGCGTGCACCGTGTCGAATCCTATCTGCGCAAGATCGCCGATCGCGGCATCCGCATCGTCCACGTCTCGCCACTGAAGGACGACCTGCCCGAATGGGTCGGCGCCGAATGGTGGCCGATCCGCCCGAACACCGACGCGGCGCTGATGCTCGGCCTCGCTGGCGAGATCGTGCTGGCGGGCCGGCACGCCCGCGACTTCCTCGATCGCTGTACCAGCGGTGCCGATCAACTGATCGCTTATCTCGACGGATCGGCCGATGGCATCCGCAAGGATGCAACCTGGGCGGCGGAGATTTGCGGCCTCGATGCCGAGAGCATTCGCCAGCTGGCCCGTCGCCTGGTCGACACCCGCAGCATGCTGACGGTGAGTTGGAGCCTGCAGCGCGCGCATCACGGCGAACAGCCGTTCTGGTCCGCGCTCGGCCTCGCCTCGATCATCGGCCAGATCGGCCTGCCGGGCGGCGGTGTCGGCTACGGCTATGCGTCGCTCGGCGGCGTTGGCTCGCCGTTCAATATCGGCAAGTCGCCGGCGATTTCGCAGCTGACGCGGCCGATCGACAGCTTCATTCCGGTGGCGCGGATCAGCGACATGCTGCTGAACCCGGGCGGGACCTTCACCTATGAAGGCAAGACCCACACCTATCCGGATACGCGGCTGGTGTATTGGGCCGGCGGCAATCCGTATCACCACCATCAGGATCTCAACCGGCTCGCCGACGCGTGGACGCGGCCGGAGACCATCATCGTCCAGGATCCGATGTTCACCGCGACCGCGCAGCGCGCCGATATCGTGCTGCCGGCAACGACCTCGATCGAACGCAACGATCTCGCCGGCAATCGCCGCTCCGACTTCGTCATCGCGATGAAGCAGGCGATCGCGCCGGTCGGAGAGTCGCTACCGGATTTCGAGATCTTCAATCGTATCGCCGCAAAGCTCGGCGTCGCTGACGGCTTCAACGAAGGTCGCGACGAGATGGGCTGGGTGCGGCACCTTTACGAAGAGGTGCGGCAGGACGCGGTCGAGCGGCTCGGCTTCGAGATGCCCGACTTCGACACGTTCTGGGAGCGCGGCTACGCCCGCTGCCCGGTCCGCGCCGAGCACACCTTCCTGGCCGACTTCCGAACCGATCCCGCCGCACACCCGCTCAACACCGAGAGCGGCCGGATCGTGCTCGGCAGCCGCACGTTGGCCGGGCTCGGTTATGACGATTGCCCGCCGCATCCGGCGTGGCTCGAACCGGCCGAATGGCTCGGCAAGGGCGACGCGTCGGATCTGCACCTGATCTCGCATCAGCCGATCGGTCGGCTGCACAGCCAGATCGAAACCGGCGTCGCCAGCGTGGCGGCCAAGCGCAACGGCCGCGAACAGGCCAAGCTCAATCCGCGCGACGCGGCAGCGCGCGGCATCGAGGACGGTCAGACTATCCGCGTCTGGAACGGCCGCGGCGCATGTCTGGCGACGGCGACCGTCACCGACTCGGTGCGCCCCGGCGTCCTGGTGCTGCCGACCGGTGCATGGTTCACGCCGCGCGACGAGAACGGACTCGAAGTCGCCGGCAATCCCAACGTGCTGACGCTCGACATCGGCACTTCGCAATTCGGCCAGGGCTGCTCGGCACACACCTGCCTGGTGCGCGCCGAACCACACATTGCCGATCAACGCGACGCTTTCGACGAATATCAGGACAAGCTGGTCGCCCTCGCGACCACCTAAAGAGAGACAGCGATATATGACCAAGCCCGCCATCAGCCGCTTCCCGGTTCCGGAGATCGCCAGCCTGCCGGACGACATTCGCACCCGTATCCTCGCGGTGCAGGAGAAGTCCGGCTTCGTGCCCAACGTGTTTCTCACGCTGGCGCATCGTCCCGACGAATTCCGCGCCTTTTTCGCCTATCACGACGCGCTGATGGACAAGCCGGGCCCGATCACCAAGGCCGAACGCGAGATGATCGTGGTCGCCACCAGCAACGCCAACCAGTGCCAATATTGCGTGATCGCGCACGGCGCGATCCTGCGCATTCGCGCCAAGAACCCGCTGCTCGCCGACCAGATCGCGGTGAACTATCGCAAGGCCGACATCACCCCACGGCAGCGCGCGATGCTCGACTTCGCCATGAAGGTTTCGGCCCAGGCCTATGAGGTCGGCGACGCCGACATCGAAGCGCTGAAGCGCCACGACTTCAGCGAAGAAGACATTTGGGACATCGCGGCGATCGCCGCCTTCTTCGGTATGTCCAATCGCCTCGCCAACGTCACCAGCATGCGGCCGAACGACGAGTTCTATGCGATGGGGCGCTGAGGCGCCTTCATCGAAAGCTCAAGCGACGATGCGCAGCGGCCGGCAAGAGCCGCAGCGGCCAACCTTTGAGGAAACACACCCATGACGCTTCCCGGCGCTGCAGACGTCGCAACCCGGCAATCCATCATCGACGCCTGCCGCGAGATGACGGCCTTAGGAATCAACCAGGGCACGTCGGGCAACATCAGCGTGCGCACCGATGACGGCATCCTGGTGACGCCGTCCGGCGTGCCGTACGAGTCGATGCAGCCGGAAGACATCGTGGCGATGAAATGGGATGGCTCGTGGACCGCGCCGGAGGGCCGCGTGCCCTCGACCGAGTGGCGCTTCCATCTCGACATTCTGCGGGAGAAGCCGGAAGCCAACGCCGTTGTGCACGCGCATCCAATCTTCTGCACGATCATCGCGATCATGAACCGCGCGATTCCGGCGATCCACTACATGATCGCGGCGGGCGGCGGCAACGACATCCCCTGCGCACCCTACGCGCAATACGGAACAGCCGAACTATCTCAGACCGTACTGGATGCGCTGCGCTATCGCCGCGCCTGCCTGATGGCCCATCACGGTCTGATCGCAATCGGCCCCAATTTGCGCAGAGCGTTGTGGCTGGCCGGCACCGTCGAAGTGCTCGCCAAGCAGTATCACGGCTGCCTGCAGATCGGCACACCGCCGCTGCTGTCCGACGACGAGGTCGACAGCATCCTCAAGCGTTGGGGCCAATACGGCCTGCGCGACAGCGACCGCGCCCCCAAGACCTCCAACTAACACCAACCAACACTGCGCAAGGCTTGCTCCATGGCCCATCCCCACGACGTCAGCGTCTGCGGCACCTATATCCTCGACATTCTCGGCGTGCCGGTGACCGAGATCCCGGCCGGCGGCGGCCGGGCGCTGATCGATGAAATCCGTCTCACCGTCGCCGGCACGGCGGGCGGCACGGTGGTGCCTTGCGCCCGGCTAGGCCTGAAGGCCCTCGCGGTCGGCGCGGTCGGCACCGACGAGAAGGCCGATTGGGTGCTGGACGCGATGGTGCGCGAGGGCATCGACATCTCGGTGATGGAGAAGATCGCCGGCGCGCCGACCTCGGCCACCATCCTGCCGATCCGGCCCGATGGCTCGCGGCCGGTGCTGCACGCGCGCGGCGCTTCGGCGCGCTGGAAGATTTCGCCGGAGGCCCAGAAGGTCGCCTGCGGCAGCAAAGTGCTGCATCTCGGCGGCGTCGGATCGCTGCTAGCAATGGACGGCGAACCGACGGTGTCACTGCTGCGCGACGCCAAGGCTGCGGGCTGCATCACGACGGTCGATCTGATCCAGGCGCGCGGCGAAACGCTACCGCTGCTCGAACCGCTGATGCCCTACACCGACTTCTTCATGCCGAGCATCGACGAAACTCACGCGCTGATCGGCAGCGACGATCCGGCCACCTGCGCCCGCTACTTCATCGGCAAGGGCGTCGGCGCCTGCGCGATCTCGCTCGGCGAGCACGGCTCGTTCGTGATGACGCGCGATGGACGTCAGTTCACCGTGCCGGCATTCGACATCACCGTGCGCGACACTTCGGGCTGCGGCGATTCCTACACCGGCGGCTTCATCGCCGGACTGGTGCGCGACTGGGATCTACAGGACTGCGCCAGACTGGCGACCGCCACGGCCGCCATCGTCGCCACCGGGCTCGGCTCCGGCGCCAACCTCGTGTCGTTCGAGGAAACGGTGAAGGCGATGAACACGCTGCCGGTGCGTGCCGCACGCGCCTGAGCTCATCACGACTTATCTTTCGATCGGAACGTTTCGAGGATCATTCATGACCAGACATGCCATCGTCACCGGAGCCAGCCGCGGCATCGGACGCGCCATCGCGCTCGGCCTTGCCCAGCGCGGCTACGACCTCGCGCTCACCGATATTGCGCCGCAGGAAGGCGTGCTGCGCGAGACCGTCGAGGAGGTGAAGCAGCTCGGCCGCAAGTGCCTTCCGATCCTCGCCGACGTCAGCAAGATCGAGGATTGCCAGCGTTCGGTGACCGAGGCGGTCGCCGGGCTCGGCCACGTCGACGTGCTCGTCAACAATGCCGGCATCCTGCGCCTCGCCATGATCGACGAGACCACGCCCGAGCATTGGGATCAGACCTTCGCGGTCAACGTCCGCGGCGTCTTCCAGATGACCCAGGCGGTGGTGGTGCACATGAAGGAGCGGCGCTACGGCCGCATCGTCAATATCGCATCGCTGGCCGCGCGCACCGGCGGTCCCGGCCAGTCGCACTACGCCGCGTCGAAGTCCGCAGTGGTCGGCTTCACCCGCGTCTCGTCGATGGAGTTCGGCGGCCACGGCATCACCGTGAATGCGGTCTGCCCCGGCATCATCCAGACCGAAATGGGCCGCAACAACCTGCGCGATCCGGAGCGGGTCACGTATTTCGAGAAGATCACTGACCTGCATCGGCTCGGCGAGCCGGAAGACGTCGTCGGCCCGGTCGCGTTCTTCGCATCGGACGATTCGGCGTTCGTCACCGGCCAGGCGCTCAATGTCGATGGCGGCATCTTCTACAGCTAATCTCGTAACGCGCACCAAAAGGGAGTGATGCATTGGCCACGTTTAAGGCTGTCCGGATCGACAAGGCGGACAAAGGGACCAGCGCTGCGCTGACGCAATTCGACGAAGCCGAGCTGATGGACGGCGACGTCACTGTCCGGGTCGAATGGTCGACGCTGAACTACAAGGACGGTCTGGCGCTGACCGGCAAATCGCCGGTGGTGCGGCGTTTCCCGATGATCGCCGGCATCGACTTCGCCGGCACCGTCGAGACCTCGACCAGTCCGAACTGGAAGCCGGGCGACAAGGTGATCGCCAACGGCTGGGGCATGGGGGAGACCCATCTCGGCGCCTATGCGGAGAAGGCGCGCGTCAAGGGCGACTGGCTGGTGCGCCTGCCCGAAGGCATGACCGCGCGGCAGGCGATGGCGATCGGCACTGCCGGCTACACCGCGATGCTGTCGGTGCTGGCGCTGGAGAACCATGGCTTGAAGCCTGCCGACGGACCGCTGATCGTCACGGGCGCCGCGGGCGGCGTCGGCTCGGTCGCGATCGCGCTCTTATCGAAGCTCGGTTATCACGTGATCGCCTCGACCGGCCGGATGTCGGAAGAGAGCTATCTGAAGAGCCTCGGCGCCGCCGAGATCATCGACCGCAACGAGCTCTCCGGACCGGCAAAGCCACTCGCCAAGGAGCGTTGGGTCGGCGGTGTCGACAGCGTCGGCTCCACGACTTTGGCAAACCTGCTGGCGATGACCAAGTATCGCGGCGCGATAGCGGCCTGCGGTCTCGCCGGCGGCATGGATCTGCCGTCGTCGGTCGCGCCGTTCATTCTGCG